>NZ_JBHFKV010000018.1:0-86818 GCF_042879355.1 Photorhabdus sp. RM71S
TTTCGGTCAGTTGTGTATAGGCCATAGTGCATTTTCCTTTGGCGAGAAAGATGCCTACTATAGCAACTGACCGCCCTTCTGAAAAATTGCACTTATTAGTCGAATCTGCCCCATACGTTTATATATATTTTTACATACAGCGATTCAAAAATAATAAATTATAAATGAATTGTTTTGCTGTTTTAAAGTTTCACTGTTCTTGTGTTTGAAAATATATCTTTGTCATAGCTATTTTAATTTTATTCAAAGCATCTGATAACCAATCGGTTATTCTGTTAGAGATTGCTTTCCAGACATATTCAATTAAGAATCTATTTTGGGTACTACTGGCCCGATGCAGCGCAGTGAATGTTTTCTTTAATGCATTGGGCCAGAAAATGACGTATGTATTGTGCGAATCTAGCTCCTTTCAGATTATTTTATAGCTGAGGCGTCGATTAAGGTTCCCCCTAGGGATGTCCAATTAGACCACTGATTGGAATGGGGGACAGTTTGCCAGATGTGGTGGAGTCCATTACCGTTATCGCGCACAAAAACATCAAGTCGGCCATCAGCGTTCTTCGTGACATCTGGGGCGCTGGTGAGTCCGCCACTTAATAAGGCCCAGCCTGACCATGAACCGGAATGAGTGTCAGTTTGCCAGATGTGGTAGAGTGAAAGTTCTTTGTTGGCGCCGCGTGCAAAGACTTCAAGCCGACCATCAGAGGTGTTCGTTACTGAGACAATTCCAGATACCGCGATGGTAGGGTTTTCGATTTCTACTTTGTCCGTAACAGATAACTCAGTATTATCTGGATTTGATGTTTTAATCGGCTCTTTTTTCATATGTATATCCTTGTTAAAAATAATTTTTTAGATTAACCAAATAGTCATTTAATAATTAATGTCTTAATTCTTTAAAATTAATCTTTTCATTTATGTTCTTATTTCTTCTTAAAAAATAATGAATAATGTTTTATTTGAAGTTAACTTATGATAATTAAGTTATCGATAAGATATGATTGTATATTATAAATCTCTATAGGCTGATATATATTTTTACATACAATCATTTAAAAACAATTAATTACATGTAAACTATTTCATTATTTTAAAGTTTCATTTAATTTCTATTTTAAATATACTTTTAAAGTTGTTTTAATTTCATTAAAAATATCTGATGGCATATTATATTTATGTGAAAGTTTAAACCAGTGCCGAGCTTTAATTTTGGAGGTTGTATTAACTCCAGAGAAATAAGAGAAAATAATGTATATTGATATGTTGCTTTCACCCTAATTACGTTCTTTTGCCAGAAAGTGGCATATCATGGATATGCCACCAGTTTAACGAATGAATTTAAAAATAAGTTGTGATACCGGCACGAAACGTTCTTCCCGGTGAAGGGATATAACCGAGGCTAAGAGGCTGGATATAATATTTGTCGAACACATTATCCACACCAAACTCAAATTCGACATGCTTATTTATGCGAGCAGTCAGAGAGATATCGGCCACAGTTGCAGGCCGCCAGATAATGGGCGCCAACAGAGGAGCAGAACCGCGTCCTGGTTTTCCTGCTGGCACAGATCGTTGACCATAATGGGAAATTCTGGCGTTGGCAGATACATTGTCATTTAAGAATCGCTGTGTCAGATCGAGTGATACCGCATATTTAGGAGGAATGTGATTAGTCGCATAATCTGAAGGGAGGCTACGTGCGATGCACCCGTCATTTTCCGTACAGAATTTGACTTTTGTGTAGTAATTCATCGATAAACGCGCATCAAAGTGATCACCATGGTAAACACTCGCCAATTCCAATCCGGCAAATTTTGCTTCTTTAATATTACTGATGTACATACTCCAGTAATCATCCATCCATGAGCGGCTGATATAGTCCTTTATCCGATTATCAAAGTAGGACATTGCGATATCGAAGCTATCATTTTGAGCAATAACATTCTGGAAGCGTGATGTCAGCCCGACTTCGATATTTTTTGAAATTTCAGGTTTTATATGGTCGTCAACACTCATCATATAGCCACGAATACCTTCAACCATTGATGGAAAACGTGGGGCATAGGTATATTTGGCATGTAATGCTGTTTCATGATTAAGTTCAAGCTTAGTGCCTACCCAATAGCCGTGAGCGTGATCTCGCTTGTTGTTTATTTTCCCAGAGGTGAGCTGTGGTAACCAAGAGCTACCCGGACGAGCTGGACTGTCATCTTCGATCTGGTAGGATTTAAAATCCCATCCGCCCATTAGGGTCAGACGGTCGGCAAGCATATAGTTCCCGTTTAGGAAAAAACGGCCTTCTTTACGCTCTCCTTCCCGATTAACGGCATATTTCCATTTACCTGCGCTTGGGCCTGTGCGTTCACGAATAAAGCTGGTGCCGTAGTTTAACTCAATATCTTGCATTGAAAGCTCAAATAATGAGGTGTTACTCAAATTCATCCCTACTGTACGCATGAATTTTTTATCACCGAGGGTATTATTTGCGGTTCGAGGGCGATCGTTAACCCGTGTTTGCCATACTCCGATATCCAAATTAATCCAGGGATTTGACCCAGGTTCCCATTTATAGTTGAGGCTGTGTCTGTTCATGTTGAGTCGTGTCAGTGGCCCCTGTTCCAAGATCATAAATGTTTGGCTTAGGTTTGCCATATCCGCGACATAGGATTCTCCGTAGAGATTTTGGTAATGGCTAATGATAGCGGAGATTTCATGGCCATCGCCAAAACGAACTTTTCCTTTACCCAGTAATGACTGGCTATCTTCAGAAGTGTTAGGTACGGCATCTCCCATTGCGTACAGCGAATAACCGGCCATTTGTTCACTGAATTGTGGAATGCGGCAATCTTGTGGATCACTCTCACACAAATAGCCTGGCATGCCACGTTCCTTAGCACCCGGTCCGTGTTTGCCAGAGTGGTAATTACCTCGCTTGCGCTGAGAAGCGCCAAACAGCAATTCATAGGAAGGTTCGGCTATCGCGAAAACAATACTCCCGTTGCGATTCTTTGCGTCGAAAAGAGAGGTTTTTGATGGGGAAGCCCAATCATTGAGTTGATAATCGTCAGGATTGGAGTGGTTGTTCAACAGACTTCCTTTCAGGCGCACTCCTACCTTTTGTCCATCGAGGAGGATATCACTGGCTTCAATGGTTTTTATCTCCACCGTTCCCCCAATGGCACCCATACCGCCTTTTCCTGTCGGGCCTTTACTAATATCTACCCGGCCGATGAAATCGGGATCAATAAAGGAACGGTTGGAGACACCTTGATAGCCGCGGTATAGCGCGGTCTGGTTAGATGCACCATCAACGGTAGTTAGGACTCGGCCTTGTCCTTGCAAGCCCCGGATATTCACATCCAGGCTGCCTGAACTGCGTGCTTCGCCGGATAATACCCCCGGTGTTGTTTTGAAAATATCAACGGGGTGGATCACGCCGAATTTTTCAATATCTTTGCCTTTGATGGTAGTACTGTCGAATCGCAATGGTTCATTACCTGAATACCCGCGATTGCCTGCTACCGTAAGGGGGTTTAGTACGATTACACCCTTGTTGGTCATATTCTTTGTCATTTTTACCAGCGTATAACTGCCATCGGTATGTTGGGACAGTTGTAAATGGCTGCCTGTGAGCAGTTGTACTAAACCTTGATGAGCACTGAAACTGCCGTTTAATGACGGTGCTGTTAGCCCGTTGGTTAAATTTGGATCGAAAGAGAGCGCCGTACCGGTTTGCGCCGCAAAGTGGGACAAAGAATTACCTAATGAACCTGGCGGAATATGAACAGAATAGAGTGTATCTGCTGGTGTGGTAGCGTAAAGGGGGCGTGCCGGTAGCAGTATTAATGGCAATAACAGTGTGGCTAAAGACTTTTTCTGCCAACGTGGTTGTGAATCTCGGCAGTCAACATGATATGGCATAGTAAATTCTTGATATGACATAGTAAGTTCTCCATAACTTTTTAAACTTCTTTTATTTCTATGCCGTATGAGATTGAAAAAAGTGTCAGTAAAAATGATTATTTTTATTAACTGGGTGAGGTGAGTAGAGGATAATCCAATAGCGGGTCAGGCTGCGCATTGAGAGCGGATAAGTTTGTAATAGCATATGCAGCGCCAGATCCGTATCCCGTATGGGAAAAGCACCAGAAACCCGCAGATTAGCGACTGCATCATCACAACGGATGACACCGGAACGATAGCGATTCAGCTCAGTAACCACTGCTGCCAGCGGCAAGTTATCAGCTACCATCATGCCCTGTAACCAGCTTAGGGATGCTGTTGAACGGGGATGTTGTGGGGCAACGGCAAATTGAGTGAAATGAGTTGCCTCTCCGGCATGCAATATGTGTGGCAAACCGTTATCTGGCGTAATGCGAACCGCTCCTTCTACTATTTCCACCTGAGTGTGTGAGGCTTGTTGGCGGACGCTGAATTTTGTGCCCAATGCCACAATAACGCCTTGCTTAGTTTGTACCTTAAATGGGCGAGCCGGATAGCGACTATCTTTATAAGTTTCGATATAGATTTCCCCTAGCTTTAGACCAATAAGCCGTTGGGTATCGTCATAATGAACATCTGTTGAGCTTTGAGTATTTAAAGTCACTTGACTGTTATCCGGTAATGACCAGCACTGAATTTGCCCGGTTGCAGTGTGATAATCGCCGGTGAGAAGCTGAAATTGCTCAGAGTGCCAGAAGAGCGATGATGCGCCAGCCGGTATTAACAACATGAGTGTAAGCTTTCTGATGGCTTCTCGACGAGAAAGGGGCTGTTTGTTGTTTAACAGAGGTGAGGCGATATGCGGTGGTAAATGGTGTAACCGTGCTAACAGACATTGTGCCCGTTCCCAGGCTTGAGCATGTTCTGGACTTTGTGCACACCAGGCAGCGCAGGCATTCCGATCAGCTTCGCTGGCATGACTATCATGCAAAACGGTCAACCATTCTGCGGCTTCGGCAAGTATCGTTTCAGAAGGTGTACTTGATGAAGAAGATGTGTCGGTGGAAGCCATACCAATCCCTCTTATGCCATCGCTATCAGACATTGATAAAAGCCTTGTTTCATATAACGTTTTACTGTGGACAGCGAAATATTCATCTGATTTGCAATATCTTCATACTTCATCCCTTCTATCTGGGAAAGTAAAAAGACAGTTTGCACTGGCGCGGGGAGTTGACTAAGCATAATGTCAATTTCCTGAAGTGTTTCGAGGATGATAAGTTTTTGCTCTGGTGCGGGAATAAGCGGTTCAGGCAGACTGACGAGTAAGTCCAGATAAGATTGTTCAAGTGAGCGGCGGCGATACCAGTTAACCATCAACCCCTTGGCAATAGTGACGATGTAGGCACGAGGTTCATTGAGTGGTTGTGGTAAAGGTGAACGAAGTAACTTAACAAAAGTATCTTGGGTCAGGTCTGCGGCAGTTTCATCGCAGTTAAGACGATGCTTAAGCCAACGAAATAGCCAATCATGATTGTGGATGTACATGCACTGGATCTGTTGAGTGTCAGAAACATTAACGGTCATTTTCATGTTATGCTATCAATGTAAATGCAAATCATTATCATTTTTGTATGTTACAGGTAATTGCTTTCCGTTACCAATAACTTTCCGTTACCAATAAATAGTGGATGCGAAGCGGCTGATCAAATGCATTTTTATTTACTATAAAGCAAATTAATGAATTAATTTGTAGTTTTGATTGTGATTGACAGGGATAAATTATAAGTGCCTTAAACAGAGATCGAGAATTTAAACTAAACATTCCTTTATAGTGCTATAGAATATGAGTAGTACTTCAAGGCAATTAAGATGATGATTAAGGCGTTAATAACGTATATTTTAAGGTTAAATCAATGGAGAAACTGATTCTTATTTATGGCCTAATTGATTTGATCTCTTGTTCATCCTCTATTGAGTTTTACTGTTAGTAGAGTGTTTAAGGTGTTGAGAATATCTGAATTGTTATTTTTTTAATAGTTTCAAATTGAATTTAATATTAAAAATATTTTCACAAGGGAAAATTTTAAATCATTTTAGATTTAGGGGTAAGGTAATATGATGTTGGGGTTATTGATGAGTGCCTAATATATCATGTAATTATCTTTTAATATTGATTAATGTAGGAGGTTGGAATAATAAATTTGACGTTCAAAAATAGCAAAATTCAGATATATAGCTATAATAGATGATTATATATACGATCATTACAGTGGTTAATATATTAAAAGCTTAAATGAACGAGGGATAAGATGGAAGGTACTTTAATTATTTGTATTGATTCGATTCTGAGATTTCGTTCAGATTACGATACGACAATAGCTGTACCGATGTTATCAGTCCAGGAACAGTTAGGGAAAAATGATCCGTTATTTTTCCTGAAATATTTCAGAAATAAGGTCCTAATAGAAAAAGGAGTGACAATATCAAATATATTTCTCGCGATAGAACCGTGGCAGGCTATGCTAAGCACTTGGTTGGAAATTGATATTGCTGCTTATATTGCAGAGATTAGAAAGCCTTCGCAAGAAGAACCGATATTTGATTGGATCAGTATTCAAAGAATCACATCGGTTCATCGGGTATATCAGCGAAAAGATATGAAAGATAATGAAAAACTGTCTGAATATTTTAATCGTGAACATACGCCAACAAAATATTTTAATATTGAATCAGTTTGTATGGCATCGGGTTATAGAAAAGGCGATAAAGAACATTACAGTATCAGTGAATATATCCATGAAATTAAAAATATCCCAGTTATTGCCAGTGACAGACAAATATTAATTGGCTATGATGATAATAATACGGATATTTTGAATAATAAATGTTTTGGTATATATGATAATAGAAATATCAAATATATACAGGGAACAACCTCGTTTGCGTTTTATGAATTGATGGAAGCTATTTTTAATGATGGTTTATTCTACAATTCACCACAAACAGCTTGCCATAGCTTAGAGATGATAAAGGAGATGTTAGAAATTATAGATCGCGGAAATATGAATCACGAAAAGGATAATAAAGGGTGTATTAATCAACAAGAAAATAATAGTAGAAATATTAATGGAGGTAATGATGATGGAGAATTAAATGTTGAATTTTATGATAGTGCTTTTGATCCACTGATAGAGCATATAGAAACAGAGAGGGAGTATTGGAATTATATAAAATTATTATGTCATTCGCATGGTCATTTGCCAGTAAGAATTGGCACGATTAATGAAGCTAAAGTTCCTGAATATCGCTTCTATAACAATATTATAGATGATGAAAGTTAGCTTTTATGGATGAGCTATGTTTCATCATCAAGTGTTAAAGTGCTAATAGATATTATCTTTTTGTATCTGGTCTTATTTTATTGGCTAAGTTGTTTGTTTTACTTTTTATTTTAATTTCTTGGGTTTTTCATATCTGTAACTAAGTGATATTGAATGATGGAATTTAGGTTTTAGGGTATGGAAGCAATGTTTTAGTGTTTTACTTTTTCATGTATTGTGTTGGAGAAAATATGAAGTAACGGAAGTGAATATGTGTGGTAATATATATCTTATAAAGTATAATTTCTTAGAAAATACGCGTTATCTTTTGACGGAAGTTTGAAAATATTTTAACTATACCCTATGGATTTCAAGTTGCAGCGCGGCGGCAAGTGAACGCATCCCCAGGAGCATAGATAACTATGTGACTGGGGTAAGTGAAAGCAGCCAACAAAGCAGCAATTTGAAGGATGAAGGGTATATACCCTATGGATTTCAAGATGGATCGCGACGGCAAGGGAGCGAATCCCCGGGAGCATAGATAACGATGTGACCGGGGTGAGTGAGTGCAGCCAACAACTTGAAAGATAACGGGTATATCATCAATCCGGGTGTATAGCGTTTTAACATCGTGTTTAATAGGAAGGTAATAATGCCGAAATTAATTTATTACGTCGCTGCGACAATAGATGGTTATATTGCTAATAAAAACAATGAACTGGATTGGTTGTATGAGTTTATGCTTGGGGATGATGCAACACCTTATGATGATTTTTATCGAGGTATTGGTGCTGTGATTATGGGAGCAAAAACATACGAATGGATAATGACAAATTCACCGGATGATTGGCCATACAAAAATGTTCCCGCCTTTATTCTTTCTCATAGGGCGCTGTCAACGCCTGAAGGGTTGAATATCACCATAACCAATGAAACAGTAAGAGCTATTGCTGCCAGAGCGAAGAAAGAGGCTAATGGTAAAGATGTCTGGTTAGTTGGGGGAGGTAAAACCGCTGCATATTTTGCTGAGGCTGGTGAATTACAACAAATATTCTTAACCACGATTCCGGTATTTTTAGGTGAGGGCGTTGAGGTTCTTCCTGTAAGTGAAAAAGTACATGTCATACCTAAGACGCAACGTTTCTTACGTAGCGGCGCTATTGAAAGTTTGCTGGATATAGTTGGTGCAATCTTACTCCGTAAATAAGATTACTGCCGTCATGTTCATTTGTCCTGTTTTCAGCTAAACAGGTTTAACGCTACAGTCAGATGTATTGCCCACATTAATCGCGCCATAATCGTGCCAGTATTCTTACTGGGGATGATCCACTTACCGTATTTACAGCCTTATTGCTGATGTAAATAAGCGAACTTCCCGCCTGGCAGCTAATTTTCCGTTGATTCGTTCAAATCTATGTCCGTTAACTTTTGTCGATATACCGGAAGAGGCATATAGCCGTGCAATGCTTGGTATTTATGAAATGACCTGAGTTGAATTACTACGGGATCTTTATCTATGGGCTTATGAGCGTTCTGCCCGAGAATATTTGGCTGTCACGCAGGGAATCACCACACCAGATCCGTTAAGATTACAATATCGAAATGTGATTAAGCAGATCGTTTATCGGGTAGTTGCCACGCCGGAGACGGATTCAATTGACGTTATAGATAAATTAATTTCCGATGAATTAAGCCAATCTGAGCGTGACACGTTAAAGGCATTGGTTATTGAAGAACTACGGCGATTATATGAAGGTGTGTTGGCAAGGTATGGCCTCCGACCTCCACAATTTGAAAAATGGAAGCGAAAACACCGATAGTCTTTGTATTCACGCTATTGAATTGCCGCATGGTCATAAAAAATTTCTGGATTAATTACATCATTATCTTAGATAAGCTATTAATTAGCTCTTTTGTTATGCCGTCGCATCAGAGCTTAAATTTATACAGATAAGGATTAAAAGCGATTTGTGGAATAATTGTAATTGACATCGCTAAACACCCATCAGTACTTTCATCTCACCTTGGCCTGACATCATATACGCAGGGTTATCAGTGTAAATGAACCTTTGGTAAAACGGGTACATACCTTAAAATATAATTATCTTTATTTATCAGATAGATGAATATAGGTTGGCTACCCAGTCAAACTGCGCCTTGCACTACGATGTCACTTTAATTCTGGCTTATGCTCAGAAGTAGGACAAAAATTCATCTGTTTAGGTAGTGAGTTTTTATACAGAATTATCCTAAAAAAACAGAAACTAGTATTTTTCTGATCTAAATTTTCGCATTATGTTCTAAAAATAGGTAAAAGAGATGTTTAAGTAAGGATTTTAGATGGAAATGCCGATTTATTTTCAATACTGGGGTAAGGCGAAGCGAGTCTTAGAGATTGATAGTGCAGATTATCATCTACTTCCTTACCATTGTTTAGATGTTGCTGCGGTAGGAATGCAGTTGCTCTCTTTAGAAAGGTCGCTAACTAGAGATCTTGCTAACTTTTTAGCGTTATCTACACAGCAGTTACGAAGCATGGTCTCTTTTATATTGGCTTTGCACGATATTGGTAAATTTGCATCTGCTTTTCAAAAATTACTTCCCGGTTTGGCAGTAGGTCTGCATCGACCAGATTGCCCTAAAGAGTATGATGGCCGTTATTTTTGTCATGATCGTATAGGATTGTATTTCTGGGAAAATATCAAAACGGGGTTACTTAATAGACTTGTTAATATTGAAGGCGCTGAACAAAGAGAACAGCGAGAGATGTTTGATACCTTAATGGTATTCATTGATTGTGTATTAGGGCATCACGGCCGGCCAATTGAGAAAACAGGCTATAAAGCGATTAAACATTTTACTGAACCTCATAATTTTAATGCTGCCAAACTCTTTGCACATCATTTGGTTGAATTATTTCAACCTGAGTTTCCCATTGAAAAATTACAATCCAAAGAGTGGCGACGGCAATTAGAACAAGTGAGTTGGCAGTTTGCTGGTATTGCAATATTGGCGGATTGGATTGGTTCTGATAGCCATTATTTTACGTATCAATCTAAACCTATGCCGTTAACAGATTATTGGAAACATGCTCAAGCAATGGCAAAAAAAGCGGTTATGGCGATAAATTTAGGTAGAACGCCGGTAATCAAACCGTTTATTTCCATTCAGAAATATTACGGTTTTGCTGCAACACCATTGCAACAGTGGGCCGAATCAATACCTGTAGATGATTCTCCTCAGTTGTTTATTTTAGAAGATGTTACTGGAGCTGGTAAAACAGAAGCGGCTCTTGCTCTTACACACCGTTTGATGCAGGCAAAAGCCGCTGATGGTTTTTATTTCGGTTTGCCTACAATGGCGTCTTCTAATGCAATATTTAGCCGGATTGCTAAACATTACCAGCAAATGTTCTCGATAGAGGATGACGGTAAACCAAATATCGTTTTAGCTCATGGTACGTGGGGGATGAATAATCAATTTCGTGAACCCGTTTTAGCGTTAGGTCACCCAGATAGAAACGATGGTAAAACAGATATCGCTGCTTCAGCGCAGTGTAATCAATGGCTAGCTGACCCACGTAAGCAGGCGTTGTTAGCGCCTGCCGGAATCGGAGCGATTGATCAGGCTTTATTGGCTGTATTACCAAGGCGCTATCAATCATTAAGATTATTTGGGCTTAATCGTAAAGTATTAATCGTTGATGAGGTTCATGCGGCTGATGAATTTATGTTTAATTTACTGGAAAATTTATTAGCGCTGCATCTTTATCAGGGTGGTTCAGCTGTTTTATTGACAGCAACATTGACCTTTAAACAGCGTCAACGTTTAACGGATATTTGGCTAAATGTTGGCGGATTGAGTTCTCAATTATTGCAAAAAACCGATTTTCCTTTAGCAACCAAAATAAGTTTAAATGCCACATTGCCCGTTATTGAACAACCGTTATCAAGCCGAAAAGATGTTAGCCGGGAAGTCAAAGTTGATTTCTTAAATAGCTTTGGCAGTTGTGTTGAAAAGGTATTAGCCGCCATTGTACAAGGGCAATGTGTTGTTTGGATACGAAATACAGTAGATGATGCTATTGAGGCTTATCAGACACTGCGAAGTTTACTTACTGAACCTGAGCGTTGTCTGTTATTTCATAGCCAGTTTATATTGCAACACCGAAAAGAGATTGAAGATCGTGTATTGACTATTTTTGATAAAAATAGTCATGGTGAATTGCGGCGGGGCAAAGCATTAATTACCACACAGATATTCCAGGAGAGTTTAGATACTGATGCCGATGTCATGATTTCAGATATTTGTCCTATTGATGATCTCATTCAGCGAGCTGGGCGTTTGCATCGCCATACTCGCGATAGTGATGGTATTTATCGGTGGGGTATTAAAGATTCACGCCCTGCACCAATATTGTGTATCTATGCGCCTGAATGGAGGGAGCAACCTGGATCAGATTGGCTAAGCCATAATTTTCGTAACACACAATATGTTTATCGCTCGCCTGCGCGTTTGTGGTTAACCATGCGCGTGTTGAGAAAACTGGGTGCTATACGTATGCCTGCGGAAACGCGTCAATTAATTGACGCGGTTTATGGTCATGCTTATGAGCAAACGCTTGAAGTGTTGAAACATCAAGAGAATGAATTAATTGATGAGGAGCGAAGTCAGGCAGCTAAAGCTAAGTCTTATTGGTTACAGTGGCAATTATATGGTTATTGTGATCGAAGTGCTGATAATTGGTATGAGGATGATTCAGATATTAATGCTCGCTACAGTGATATTGAAACCGTTGAGGTATTATTACTGAAAAAAGGTGATTCAGGACAACTTGTACCTTGGGTAAATTCAGACGAATTTTCAGTGTCACTGAGTACGATTAAATTATCCAGAAATAAGTATGCGGATAAATTAGCCCCAATTCCAACAGAATTAATACCTGCTCTCAATGCATTGCAGCAGAGATATTACCAAATTAGATATTTGCAACCTTGGTTGCCAGATCAAGATCCGAATTTTACTTATTCTTCAACAATAGGTTTTTGTGAAAGATAAAAGCAGGAGGTGTTATGAACTTAGTTCAGGACCCGTGGTTGCCCTTTCGGTTACGTGATGGCAGTGAAAAAGTACTGCCCATTAATGCGATATGTGATCATGATGTTATGGACTTTGCTTTACCGCGAGCTGATTTTCAAGGAGCAGCTTGCCAATTTGCCATTGGTTTATTACAAACCGTTTTTGCGCCGGAAGATAAATATCAATGGCATGCTCTGTATGAAATATCACCTGATAAGAAGGTATTACAACAAACTTTTAATAAAGTGATACATGCTTTTAATGTTACCGGTATAGGGCCTCTTTTTATGCAGGATTTCGATCCGCTGCAAACAGTAAAATCAACCACTGTAGCTGGATTGTTAATTGAAGCACCGGGAGCGAATGGTTTAAGACTTAATACGGATCATTTCATTAAACGTGGCATCGGAGATGTGATGTCTCTTGAAATGGCAACTTTGGCACTGTTTACCTTACAAATTAATGCACCGTCAGGAGGGGTGGGACATCGAGTAGGATTACGAGGTGGGGGACCATTAACCACGTTAGTGGTGCCGCAACAAACGGATGCCACATTATGGCAAAAACTGTGGTTAAACGTTATTAGTCGAAGTGAATGGCATTATTCGGAACCTGATTTAACCAGTGCTCAGGTTTTTCCTTGGTTAGCGCCAACAAAAGTGAGTGTTAATGAAGGGACAGAAATTCATGCTACGGATGTACATCCCTTACATATGTATTGGGCAATGCCGAGACGTATACGTCTTGTAGTGGAAAAGGGTGAGAATATTTGCAAAATTTCAGGTAAATATTCTGAGTTCACTGTCTCTGAATATCGGACACAAAACTATGGCGGCAATTATACCGGTAATTGGACCCATCCGTTAACGCCCTATAAATGGGATACTAAAAAACCAACACAACCCTTATCTATTAAAGGCCAACCGGGAGGGGTGACATATAAAATTTGGGATGCTTTAGTATTTACCAGCCATGAGAGAGGACAGCGTTGTGCGCCGGTTGTGAGTCATTTTTATTCTTTATGTGGTCATTTTGCTGAACTCCGAAGGGCAATGCCTCGTCTGTGGGTATTTGGCTACGATATGGATAATATGAAAGCACGTTGTTGGTATTCTGTCACTGTGCCGTTGTTTTTTGTCTTACTTGAACAACAGGAAAAGATTCTATATCAAGTCAAAGAGCTGCAAAAACTGGCAATCAATATGATTTGGCTATGCCGGAATCAAATAAAAGCGGCTTGGTTTGAAAAGCCCATTGATGTGAAAGGAGACACTTCCTTTATTGACCTGACTTTTTGGCAACAAAGTGAATCCCTATTCTTTTCTGTGGTGCATCAACTTATCAATAATGCAAATTCCGATGTGCCGTTTCTGACACCAGAACAGGCCAAACATTGGCTCAATACCTTGCGTTATCTCTGTAGAGATTTATTTGATGAATATGTTTCTTTATCTGAATTAGGTAATGAGCGTTCAATGGCGAAACGTATGAAAGCGCGTCAGCAGTTAATTATCGGGTTATATGGACAAAAAGCGTTAAAAGAGATCAAAACATTTATCACTAATCATCATATTCACTCCGGGAAAGAGGAGGTGTAATGGACAGTAAGAGTGAAATCATATTATTGCATTGGTGGCAAAGTATGTTTATGTCACCAAAACAGCTAAAAGAGAAAGGTATTATTCCAGCGCCTTCTACTTATAGAGCCCAGTTAAAACGCTGTGAAAGTGTTGAGATGGCCATGTTAACTGAAGGCTTTCGGGCTTTATGGCTCAGCTTACCTGATGAAATTAGCTTATCAGATAATCCGGCAAAATTGGAATATTGGGCCACGATGGCGGTGGCATTAGTTTATGTTAAAAACAACAGTGATATCAAATTGGCGGTAGCGGCGGGTAAGAAAGGAGGAGGAAATAAACCGGTGGTCAGTGAATTAAGATTTTCACAATTACAAAATGCTAAAACACCGAATGAATTATTACGTCGATTACGTCGGGTTTTGCAGCAAATCAAAGGCAATATTTCTGTTTTGGCTTTAGCGCGGGATATTGAGGAGTGGTTTGCTGAATATGGACAATTACAGCCATGTAAGGCGGATAGGCGTATCAAAGTGAGGTGGGTTATGGATTATTACCGTGCTGCTAGTGGTAAATCAGTTGATTTATCGGATTTTTATTAATTGAGTTTAGGATGATTATTATGAGTCAGTTTATTCAATTACACCTATTAACTTCCTATGCGCCATCTAATCTGAATCGTGATGATTTAGGCCGGCCTAAGACAGCGAAAATGGGCGGTTTTGAACGTTTACGCGTGAGTTCTCAAAGTTTAAAACGTCACTGGCGTACTTCTGAATTGTTTGAACAGGTGCTATCAGAGAATATGGGTATTCGCACCAAGCGACTTGGTATCAAGGTGTTTGAAACGTTGATCAATGCTGGCGTGAACGAAAAATCTGCTAGAGCATTGGCTACGACTATTGCTGGTGTTTTTGGAAAAACGAAAAAAGATGCTTTAGAAATTGAACAATTGGCACATATCAGCCCGGAAGAGCAACAATCTGTCATGTCGTTGATTGCGGTGCTGACGGAAGAAAACCGGACACCAACGGCTGAAGAGCTTAATTTATTAAAAACTAAGCAAACCGCGGTGGATATTGCTTTGTTTGGTCGGATGTTAGCTTCAAGTCCGGCATTTAACGTCGAGGCTGCCTGTCAGGTCGCTCATGCTATTAGTGTACATAGTGTGGTTATTGAAGATGATTATTTTACAGCGGTGGATGATTTAAATGATGGTAAGGAAGATACGGGGTCGGCCCATATAGGGGAATTGGGTTTTGCCGCCGCGCTGTTTTACAGTTATATCTGCATTAATAAAACGCAATTAATAAAAAATTTGGATGGTGATGAAGCCCTTGCTAATAAAGCGATTAAAGCATTAACAGAAGCCGCTGTGAAAATATCGCCTACGGGTAAACAAAATAGTTTTGCTTCTCGTGCTTATGCCAGTTTTGCTCTCGCTGAGAAAGGCGAACAACAACCTCGTTCTTTATCTGTTGCATTTTTAAAGCCCATTAACGACAGCGACCAAGGTTCATCGGCAATTGATGCATTAGAAAGCCAAATGCGCAATATTGATCTGGTTTACGGTATTTGTGCCGATGCCCGCTATAAATTCAACACATTCACAGGGGAAGGAACTTTGACCGAGCTGCTTGAATTTGTTGCACAGTAATGGGGGCAGAATGAAAGCATATTTAGTCTTCCGATTATATGGCCCGATGGCAAGTTGGGGACAACCTGCGGTTGGGGGGGAGAGGCCAACGGAATTGTATCCTGGTCGCTCTGCGATTTTGGGGTTATTAGGAGCAGCGTTAGGTATTCGACGAGATAATGAGTCTGAATTAGCAAAATTACAAAAAAGTGTGTTAATTGCAATTAAGCAGACAGTTCCTAGCTCTTTAATGCGTGATTATCATACGACACAGGTGCCGACGCACAATAATAATGTGGTTCATCAGAACCGTAAAAGTGAATTAAGGTCAGATAAACTTAATACCATCCTGTCTAATCGTGATTATCGTTGTGATGGTATTTGGATCGTTGCTATTACATTAACTGAACACGCTTGTTTTACGCTTGAACAATTCCGGGATGCTTTACTTAAACCCGTATTTATCTTGCATCTTGGACGTAAATCTTGCCCGCTTGCTTTGCCTCTCAGCCCTAAACTCATTACGTCATCGGCATTAAAAATGGCATTGGATATCTCTTTTCCACCGTTGATTCATTCTGATAGCGAAGATAAGTTGTGGCTAGGCGCAAACGGTATTGTGACTTATTTTTGGGAGGGAAATAAAGATGAAATTATCTCTTCAAATATCTTAATCAGCCATCCTTGGGATGAGCCGATTAACCGAGGGCGTTGGCAATTCCGGCAACGTACTATGTATCAACTTTCTATCGAGGAGGGTGTTGATGTATTTGTCTAAAATTGTGCTTCGGCAATCGAGTCAAACAGCAAATATATTAGCAAAATTGGGTGCAAATGGCGTTTATACTTCTCATCAATTGTTATGGAAATTGTTTTCAGCAGACGAAAAACGGCAATTTCTATTTCGGGAAGAGATCGGAATAATGGGATTACCTGTATTCTATGTTTTATCTAAAACCTCACCTCAAACTCAGTCACCATTGTTTGAGGTGGAAACGAAAGCATTTTATCCTCAATTGAAGGAGGGGCAGCGTTTAGCTTTCAAATTACGCGTTAATCCAACAATCTGTATTACTGATCCTTCTGGAAAACGTCAGCGTCATGATGTCTTGATGCATGCTAAGTTTCAGGCAAAACAGCAAGGTGAAACGGAACAGGGGAAAATAAAAGTTATGATGGAGAATGCTGCCCGTAATTGGCTGTTAAATCATCGTCGTATGCAGCAGTGGGGTATTCAGTTTGACGATTTACTGGATATTGAAGGTTATACTCAGCATCGAAGTGTAAAAAAGCAGGGGCAAAAAATACAATTTTCCAGTGTTGATTTTCAAGGGCTTCTGACGATTACCAACGGTGAGCTATATTTGGAACAGTATGCAAAAGGCTTTGGTCGTGCTAAAGCGATGGGATGTGGATTGATGTTAATCAGAACAGTATAATGGCATTGATGTCATTTAAATTTATTTTTGTTGAAGATCGTAATGCAATATTCTTTGTTGTATGAGGATATTGATGTTAAAGGTAGCAAATTCGCTGTTGTTAGGCGTTCGTGTTATGTTTCAAAAGCATGGTAAAAAGTGATATTGCTAACTAATATCATCCTGTAGAGTAAGGCGTGGTCGTTACTCTCGGAAATATTGATAAAATAATTACCGTGTTCCTCACCTCTGTGGGGATAAACCCGAATTTTGGTATACATTTGCACAGGGAAAAATATGTTTCCTGTGTTTAATGGGATAAACCGCTATAATTAGTGGTAGGATATCGTGTTAGTGAGTGTTCCTGGTCATTACCGGGGTAAACCAAACTCGATAAATCTCGTCAAAGAGAGAATTTAAGTGTTCCCTGTATTTGCGGGGATAAACCGCGGCATGAGTGATGCTTTACTATGTTCACTAAATGTTCCCTGTACTTACGGGGATGGACCTAGCAGTGCTCCAAATAGTTATATAGCTAAGGATGAGTTCCCTGTATTGTACTCACGGGGATAAACCGTACGAAAATGACACTGATCATTGGCTTCCTTGGTGTTCCCTATCTCTCTGGGGATAAACCGGACAGTAACAGTGATAGAGTCGGTAGTAATTGGTGTTCCTTGTGTCCACGGGGGTGAACCGAACTGATACTGTTGTGTTTTGGATTTGGAAGCGTGTTCCCTGTACTTACGGGGATAAACCGAACAGTTAGCGTTTGAGCTGGCAGAGATGGACTTGTTCCCCGTTTCTACGGGGGTAAACCGCTAAATACAGAACTATCTCCATCTGTTGCAATTTGATCCCCGTAATCTACGGGGATCAACCGTCATCCGGAAAGATAATTGACGTAAAAGGTCAGAGTTCCTTGAATTGATGGGGATAAACCAGATTCAGGTTTCATGATGATAGTTGAAGTAGAAATGTTCCCCGTTTTTACGGGGACAGCCCTTTGGGCTTTCAGATTGTTGACAAAGTGCTGGTTTTTTATCCGGCACTTTGTTTTAATTAAGTTCCGTTCATTCAACGGAGCTTGCCGCCATGCTAAGAACACCCCCTCTCCAGACTTTCCCGCCAGAAACGCTCTCGCTTGACGAACTGGTTCCTAAAAATCATTTGGTCCGTCAAATCGATGCCGCCATTGATTTCGAATTTATCCGCGAATGAGTCGCCCCATTGTATTGCCACAATAATGGCCGTCCTGCTATCGATCCGGTCATGCTGATTAAAATGATGTTACTCGGCTACTTGTTTGGTGTCCCCAGTGAACGCCGTCTGGTACAGGAAATTCAGGTTAATGTGGCTTACCGCTGGTTTCTGCGCCTCGGACTGACAGAGAAGGTCCCTGATGCCTTAACCCTGAGTCAGAACCGCCGCCGTCGTTTCAATCATACTGCGGTCTTCCAGCAGATTTTTGACCACATTGTTGAACAGGCGATGGCCAAAGGATTCGTAGGCGGACGCGTACTCTATACCGACAGCACCCACCTGAAAGCCAGCGCCAATCCGCATAAATCGGAGAATGTCATGCGGCCGGTTCCCCCCGGTGCCTATTTTGACGCACTGGATAAAGCCGTCACTGAAGACCGGGCGGCAGCCGGAAAAAAAGCCTGAAGCCAGCCCTAAAGAAACGGCAGAGAAAGACGAAGGTTAGTCCCACTGATCCGGAAAGCGGGTTTATGCACAGGACCAACAAACCCAGGTGATCAAGACGTTTAATGACAGGCTCAGGTATGGACATAGTCACTTTCCGGCAAATAAAAGTAATAGCTCAAAACGCGCGATCGCCGTCAATCTCATTGGCGCTATTAAAGATATAAAGTATGCGTAAGATCACACTGTTTTTAAATCAGGAATGAGGTGCGGAATGACAGCTATAAGTTTTTTATCTGGAAATATGTTTGTGAGACGATTAGTGTGGCCCCACAGGGGTTTCATATTTTGCCCAGAGTTGAAATAATCAATTCTTTTGTTAAAGAAATAATGTAGTAAAAATCCCATCATCACCGATAAAAACAGCGCTTATCGCGTGAATAATGGCGAGTTGATGACAGGAAGACAGAAATCAATCCTGATCAGTTAATCCCCAGGAATAAGGGGAACAGGGAGGTAATTTTTTTAAATATAGTCCATATGATGGAGGTTAATTAGTAATTAAACATTCATCAGATAGCAAGCGTTTTTTTCAAATTTACAAAAATATAAATTTGTAAGAAAGTGTTATAAATTCAATATAAAATCAAGCTATCTCGAAGTCATTATATTAATCTTTAGTTAAAAAATATTTTTATTACAATCTGTTATGATGATTAATGGCATTATCTATTTAGTCGTTGTTTTAATAACTTTGTTAATGCAGCCGGAAAGGAGTGGTGAAAGAAGAGAATCTTATATGCATGCTTCGTTTTTGCATGCGGTTTGTATTTCCTATTGATTGATAAGAATCGCCGGCAATAGTAATACCTGCTGTGATAGTTACTGTATTTAATATCAAATGAGTGATGATAATGGTGTTAAATACCAGTGCAGCTTGATAGGGCTAATCTGAAAATACCGCAGAAACTGCACTCGATACTGAGTTAAGTATCATCTAATTCCATGGGAAAAATTAATTCAAATCAAGTCACGATGTTTGTCATAGTGACTCATCTGAAACTTTTCCCAATGATGATAGATTTGTCTCTTTGTTAAATTCACTCCCAATCCCACAAGAGATGGTAACGATCTCGTGACCAGCGATAATAGAGCGCCAAGAAAGCATTAATATTGTTAATGGGAAATTGCTCGAAGTCGAAATGTTCATCTTCATCCAAATCAAGTAATTCGCTTATCCATAGCCGCGTTTCTGCATATTCCTCATGGCAAGGATCATTCAGTATTGCGATTAAATCTTCATAACCATCAATCCCGCCGGTATCTTCAAAGGGACAGGCGCGAGCACCATCCAGACAATAAAAAGGAAGCGGAAGATCATTTGCCGGATAATCACTGTTTTCTAAAGTAATTTCGTGTTCCCATTCATCACCAAAATCATAGAGATAGGTAAAAGATCGCCCTTTTTGTTTAATCAGATCAGCCAGACGGTATAAATCTTCTTCCTTGCCATCAGATGGGCTTTCTGGCATTTCTGTTAGTCGCAATTTGCCAATACGAAATTCATGTAGATGACTATCCTGCCATCCCATAATGATCTGTATCACGTCATGCAGCCTGTCAAATGAAATAGAGGCGGGAACGACAAATTGCCGCCAAATAGCGGGTTTTGAGTCTGTGAGCGTTACTTTTAATTGATAGAATTTTTCATTCATCACTAACCTCCTAATGGTTTTGAGATGATTCTTTCCATGTGTGCCATCTATTGTCAATATTTTATTGGATTTTCCTGGCTGGATTTACTGGAATGCCAGCATGTTTAGCTTTGTATGAAAAGCTTGGGCCATGTCATCAATTTCAGCGGCTAATGTTCATAATAGCTTTTAACAACGGATAACTTGACCTGACTCGTTTTCTCTTTACTGAATATCGATTGAGAGGATAATGTTTCTTTAAGATACACAGTGCTTAAGGTAGATATTTTAACTATTTTTCAGTTAGTTATCAGTTTCCTCGGATATATGCCTTCGTGCATAAGTTACTTACTCAGTATAGTTTAAAATTACGAGCAGGATCGATATATTCAGAAGTTTTGCTATTAACAAAAAAAACGCATATTATTTACATACCGTTAATCAAATATAGAAGATTAATAACTGTCCTGACTCAGGAAATCCTTAACTAAATTACAGATAAATGAGTAAGGTGTTTTTTTATGCGTTAGTTTAATAGCTCAGTGTAGCAATCTGAATGGTGCTGCTTGAAGTTGTATCATGGATAGTAGTTGATTAATCACGGATTTTCTTATTGTAAAACCACTCCTATTAATAAGAAAAGGTTATGAATTTTTGGTGTTTTATTGCATAGATTAAAGGAAACGAGTAAGTATGCTGTTGAGTAAAAAAATCCAAGAAAATTTCACTTTGATATGCTTATTTGGTTTTATTTCATTGGCCCATTTAAGCCTTGGATATCAGCTAAAGTTTATATATGTATTTAGCGCTTTTTCAATTCTGATATTATTATCTAATTTTAACAAATATATATATTATATTTTTGTATTCATGATTGGATTAGTTGGCGTGATCTATTCTCCTGTTGGATTGAATTATGGTTATCCCGATATAAATTCAGTGGGATCTTTAATTTATACGAATAAAAATGAAGCGTTCGAATTTATCAGCGGGCTGCCTATTTTTACCTATTTAGTGGTGTCAGCTATTATTATATTAATGATTTTATCTTTTAAGATAAAAGCGACGCTGAAGAGAAAGAGTACAATATTTTTATCACTATTTTTTGTATTGTCAGCTTTCTGGTCACCGGTAAAAGGATATATAAATTCCGGTTTCAATCCTGACTTTAATCTATTGGCATCAGGATTACCCGAAGTTAGATTTTTTAGTGATGTCGTTGAGAGCTATAAAGAAGTTAATTCAGAAAGAATGAGGTTCGCTGAAATAATAAAACAGAAAGACTCTTGGCAGCCGGTGGTAAAAGAGGATAAATATGAAACCTATATCATGGTCATTGGTGAAAGTGTTCGAAAGGACTTTATGAATGCGTATGGTTTTCCTTATAACAATACGCCGTGGCTGGACAAGGCGAATGGCAAGATATTTACAAATTACATCTCATCAGCGGCATCGACTCAGTTATCTTTGACTAACTCACTGGCTCTGAAAGGTGAGAATGCGATCAATTTGAATGATAGTGTCATAACATTGGCGAAAAAAGCCGGGTTTTATACTTATTGGATATCTAATCAGGGGATGAAGAGTGCTTTTGATTCTCCAGTTGCGTTGATTGGACAACAGGCAGATAGCGTCCACTTCCTGAAAAGTGGCAGTTCTGATGACCGGCATTATTTGCCTGATGATAAATTGATGCCTTATATTAAAGAAGCATTGATACCAGAAAAGAAGAAGAAACTGATTGTTATTCACCTGATGGGATCTCACCCACAGGCGTGCGTCAGAACGAATGGAAAATATGATCTGTTCTTACAATCGGAAGAAATTTCTTGTTATGTAAAAAGTATATCTAATACAGATAAATTGCTTTCTGAAATTGCGTCTGAGGCTAATAATCATCATTTAAGATGGACGATGCTTTATTTTTCGGATCATGGGCTTTCTTATGTTGATAAAGGAACCGATCAGGAAAACCTGACACATGATGATGAAAATAAACAGAGTTTTCAGGTGCCGTTTTTTATTACTGGCAGTAATTATTCTTATCGTGAAGAGATAACGGCACAAAGAAGTGGATTGCATTTTCTGACTCTATTTTCTGAGTGGCTTGGAATAAGAGAAAAGAATATTCCCGATGATTGTAATATGATGTCTAATAGTCAATGTAGTGGGCAAAATAAGATTGTTACCTTTAAAAATGAAGTTAAAGATTATGATGAATTAAATGAAGATCTTCCCGATACACAATTCTTGTCGAAGAATATCAATTGATAATTTATGTTAATTAATTATTATAGTGATGATTTAATCATTGAGTAAAATTAAATGACACAAGGGATTTCTTCTAAAGAAGAGATCCCTTTTACAATCGTCCACACTTTAGTTGAGTGCTGATGAGATATAATGTTTCATCTTATGTTATCGGTATTTTGTTATTCTTAGGCTGATTCCAATAATATAGCTTGCTTCTTTGGTGCTGCTTTAGCTAAAAAAATACACTTTGTGATTAGATATAGGAAAGCGTATCTTTAATACCAGAGGGAATAAATTAAACGCTGAGGATTTTTTAAAAGCTTACAAACCTTCGCTACAAGACGAGCATCTACATCAATATTATATGGGGAGGTGTATGATAAATGAATATTTATTCGATGCTATATAAATAATTTATAATATTGATAATGAATCGAAGAATATATTATAGTGTCAAACTTTTGAATCAATAAAATAAATGATAATTTGCTGTTATATATACCCTATGGATTTCAAGATGCATCGCGGCGGCAAGGGAGCGAATCCCCGGGAGCATAGAGAACTATGTGACCGGGGTGAGTGAGCGCAGCCAACAAAGAGGCAACTTGAAAGATGACGGGTATATAAGTAAAATATAAGGAAGGTCATAATGTAGAGTTTGTTAATATAAAAAATATCGATAAGGTTAATCTCGTTGAGATCAAGTTAAATATCACCAACAACGACATCTTAAAAGAATACTAATCTGTTTATGAACTAATATCGTCATGATATTAGTTTGATATAAATTCTTTTTTTTAAACAATAAATTATCGGTGGGATTTGGCTGTATCTAAAAAGACTTCTGATAAATATATAAGTAATTTTCTTATCTAAACTGTGATTTATACCAGTAGTTATTTCAGGTTTAGTAGTTAATTATTAGAATGATAGAGGACTCTTAGTGCAACTTAATCCAATGAAGGGGTACAAAAATGAATGAAGCTGTAGATGTTCTTATTTGTGTGGATGTTGATGGTATCATTAATGATTATAATAAACTGGGAGCAAATCCAGACAACTCTACAATGGTAGATAATAAATATTTTCATTACATTACTAATAATGAAAATGCTTATACACCTAAAGACAATGCTACGGGTGAATTGATAGTAAAAATGGGTGTTGGCGATACTATCAGGTGGAGAGTAATATCTTTAACTCAACAGTTGATACATTCAGTAAACTTATACAAAAAAACTAAAGAAAATAGCTATAAAGCGATAGCACCGATAAAATATACTCAAGAAGTAACAAGGGTCAATTACCCAGAACAAGATGATAATCAATTACCCGGTACACCGTTTAAATATGGAGTAGAATCTGTAACACAATCCTGTATAGAATCAGAAGGTAAGAAATCAGGTAGAGAAAGATTGACTTTTATAATAAGCATACATTATAACCTTGAGTTAATTGGGTATATTTCTCATAGCTCTTTTATTCACGTTTTGTAAACTACAAAATTAATATAAGATAATAGGGATAACATTATGAATACTACTGATAATGCTGAATTTTCTAAGAGTATAGATATTTTAATATGTATCGATGTGCAATCTATCTTAAATAAGTTTGACAGTCTGAGCCAGGATTATAAAAAGCCGACTAAAATTGATGATAACTTGTTATATTATATTACCACTGAGAATCAAGCGTATTCTCCCGAGAAAAACGCTACAAATTCACTTAAGGTTACAGGTAAGGTAGGTGATGTAGTTAGGTGGCAATCTTCTAGCATATCTGCTCAATTTAACCATAAGGTGTTTTTATATCGTATGGAAAAAAAGGATGCTAATGATTGCATTTCTCAACCAATGACGGTATATACATTAACTAATGTTGTTGTCCCTAAGCTTAAAAAAGCGCTAATACCTCCAGAAGAAGATATTATTGAATTGCCACAAGCGCCTTTATCCGATTTTATCTATGAAAAAAGACATATTTACTATCAAAAATCTACGCTGCGTAGCCCAGGTATAACTCAATATGCATGGTATATATCTATCTATGATGACTTAAATAAGCTGGTTGGTTATTGCTATCATACGCCATTAACGAGTATCGTTATTTCTGAGGATTAATTGTAATTTAACCATTTAACCAGCTAATGTAACTTAGTATTTTAATTTGTCGAATTAATATACGTGTTACGCCAAGGATAGGCAGAATTGCATTTAATATAAAAATTAAAAGTTTCACTGCCATATTACTTAATAAATATATCAAATTTATTTTCATTTTATTATTAAACTAGAAATTTATAGTTAAATTAATTATTCGGTATTTTATTTTTTTTACTACATGTTTTTATTGTTAATTTATTATAAATAACAATAAAAAATTAATTTTACAGTTAAATATCACAAAAATATAATATTAACTTAAGAGAGGATGTTGAATTACTCATGTTTGCAAATGGTGATTTAATACTAAAAATAATAATTACTCATTTCAATATTAACATGAAGTTTATTTATATATTGAATAATTGTTGCAAATATATAGATAATTTATTTTTAAAAACTATGATTTATATCAGTGGTTTTTTTTAACTTAATTATTAATATAATAGATGATTGTTAAACAATCTAACACTTTATTGTGAAGGAGAATAGATATGGGCGACGCTATAGCGATTTCGAAATATCAAACTGTAGATATTCTTATTTGTGTGGATGTAGAAGCTATTCTTAGTAATTATGATTTAAGTAAATCAAAAACACTAGGGACGGCAAAATCAGTACATAATAAATATTTTTATTATATAACAAGCAATGGGAATCTTTATACTCCTAAAAATAATGCTAAAGGAGAGTTGGAGGTAATTATTAATGTTGCTGATAGCATTAGATGGAGGCCAATGTCTTTGACGCAGCAATTTGAATATACAGTACTTTTATGCCGCATGAGATTACAAGCTGATGACGGTGGTGATGTTTCGCTTATAACATTACCGCAACTTGATTATGGTGATATTTCTATTCCTTATTTGGCTAAAGCTGATAATAATAATATAAGTAGTGTGGTATATAAAAGAGATGGAGAAAGTCATGGTGGACTAATAACACGATATTATCATGAATCAACAGCGCAGAGGGTGGGGCGTGGTTCGTATGTCTGGTATATGAAAATATATCGTAAAAAACAACTCATCGGATATATTGGTCATGATCCTTTCATTACAGTTCTAGATAATTAAATACTTATAAAACCAATATATAAAAACAGGAATAGTATTATGAATAATATTGAATATACAGAGCTGGATGATGCAAGGTCCATTATTGGTGTACAACTGATTGATGTTCTTGCTATTGTTGATGTAAAAGCTATCACAAATGATCTCGGTAATTCTATTAGTAAGGACCCTGGCAAACCAACGGTAATGGATGATAAATACATTTATTACATTACTTCTCAAAATAATATCTATGTTCCCAAAAATAATGCTCAAGGTACACTTTTAATTCAAGGTAAGGTAGGGGATATCGTTAGATGGCGGGCCTCGACGCTATCAGCTCAATTTGATGATCAAGTATTTTTATATCATATGGCAGGGGTAGGTGCCCAATCGCTAGTTTCGCCTCCAACTCTAACTTCAGCTATATCTCAAGTTGCGGCTCCAAGTAAAGAGGCAACGTTAGGGACTAACCAAGACTATCCTGTAGTACTGGAAACTCGTAATATTTTCAATCAAGGATCTAAATTACGTACTCCAGGTATAGCCAAATATTCATGGTATATATCCATTTTCGAACGATGGAATGTTAAAGATAATATTGGTAATCTTGTTGGTTATCTTGCTCATTCTCCAAATATTCAAGTGGTTGATTAAATTTAACATTACTTAAAAATTTAATAAATCAACCATGAAATATTAAAAGTTGGTAAGTAATCACTGGAAAACAGCGTATAATTTCCAGTGATTTTACTTTATTTACGATGATTAATCGTCATCTAATTATTCAACTAAATGATATATACCCTATGGATTTCAAGTTGCATCGCGACGGCAAGGGAGCGAATCCCCGGGAGCGTAGTTAAATATCAGGAAAGTATCACTTTAACGCAAAAGAAAATGTTGAATTACTCATGTTTACAAATTGTGATTTAATACTAAAAATAATAATTTTTTGATTCAATATTAATATGAATTTCATTTATATGTTGAAAATTTATTGTAAAAATACAAGTAATTTTATTTTAAAAACTATGATTTATATTAGTGGTTTTTTTGATCTTAATTATTAATATAAAAGATGATTGTTAAACAATCTAACACTTTATTGTGAAGGAGAATAGATAATGAGTGACGCTATAGAGAGTTCTAGATATCAAGTTGTGGATATTCTGATTTGTGTCGATGCAGAAGCTATCGTTAGTCATTATGATTTAAGTAAATCACAAACATTAGAAACTGCGAAAGTGGTATCTAATAATTACTTTTATTATATAACAAGTACTGGGAATCTTTATGCTCCTAAAAATAATGCTCAAGGAGAATTGGAGATAACAGTCAATGTTGCTGATGACATTAGATGGAGGCCAATGTCTTTGACACAGCAATTTGAATATACAGTACTTTTATGCCACATGAAAGGAACCGCGATTAGCGGTAATGATGTTACGCTTATAACATTACCGCAACTTGATTATGGTGATATTTCTATTCCTTATTTGGCTAAGGCTGATAATAATAATATCAATAGTGTGGTATATAAAAGAGATGGAGAAAGTCATGGTGGACTAATAACACGATATTATCATCAATCAACGGCTCAAAGAGAGGGGTACGGTCAATATACTTGGTATATAAAAATATATCGTAAAAAACAACTCATTGGATATGTCTGTCATGATCCTTTCATTAGAGTTCTAGATGACTAAATACTTAGAAAACTAATATATAAAAATAGGAATAGTATTATGAATAATATTGAATATACAGAACTGGATGATGCAAGGTCCATTGTTGGTGTACAACTGATTGATGTTCTTGCTATTGTTGATGTAAAAGCTATCACAAATGATCTCGGCAATTCTATTAGTAAGGACTCTGGCAAACCAACGGTAATGGATGATAAATACATTTATTACATTACCTCTCAAAATAATATCTATGTTCCCAAAAATAATGCTCAAGGTACACTTTTAATTCAAGGTAAGGTAGGGGATATAATTAGATGGCGGGCTTCAACTTTATCGGCTCAATTTGATGATCAGGTATTTCTATATCATATGGCAGGAGTAGGTGCCCAATCACTAGTTTCGCCACCAACTCTAACTTCGGCTGTATCTCAAGTTGCGGCCCCAAGTAAAGAGGCAACGTTAGGGACTAACCAAGACTATCCTGTAGTGCTGGAAACTCGTAATATTTTCAATCAAGGATCTAAATTACGTACTCCAGGTACAGCCAAGTATTCATGGTATATATCCATTTTTGAAAGATGGAATGTTAAAGACAATATTGGTAATCTTGTTGGCTATCTCGCTCATTCTCCAAATATCCAAATAGTTGATTAAATTTAACATTACCTGAAAATTTAATAAATCAACCATGAAATATTAAAAGTCAGCAGGCTATCACTGGAAAACAGGGTATAATTTCCAGTGATTTTATTTTCTTCATTCCTGAGAAAGTATCCATTCATGTAATAATGGAATTTTTTATTAAAACTCTCATTAAATACACGTTTTTATTTAATTGTTTTATCTTTTAATTTCCAAGAAAATTATTTTAAAAGTAATTATAAGAAATAATGGGTAGATCTTATAATGTGAATAACCATTTTATCGGATAAAAACCCTCATCAGTATATGGACAAGGATTTTTATAATCGAATGATTGGATGATTTTTTTGTTTTAGAGAGAAATAGTTTCTCATACTACATGTCTTACATAGAAAAGAGATATTGAAATTAATCGAGTCCTTTTGCAGGAGCCTCCCATATTTTGAAAAATCGTTTTACATTGCTTGCGGTGTAAATAACGGTATGGGATATATTTCGATGACCGAGATAATCTTGAATAAGGCGTGTATCTCTTCCTAAATCAGCGAGAGCATAACCACAGGAATGTCTTAACATATGTGGATGAGGTGAAATATTGACTAATGCTTGTTTGCCATAACGCTTTAATAAACCATAAACTTGTTGGCGTGAAATAGCACCTGATTTTTGTGATAAAAAGACCCACTCTGTATCTGATTCTCTCCAACTCTTTCTAATATTAAACCATTGATTTAAAGCTTTAATTTCTTCTGGTATTAGTGGATGTGTTGTTGATAATCCTCCTTTTAATCGTCTGACATGAATAATTTCTGAGTTAAGATCAAGATCGGATAACGTTAGATTGCATAACTCGCTCACTCTAAATCCATGAATGAAGCACATTAGTAGCATGCAATAATCTCGCTCGGCATGATATCCTTGACGTGCTTTTTCTAAAATCGCATTAATTTCATATCTGGTTAAAAACTTACGTTTCTTCATGAAAATAATTCCTGTGAAATTGGGGCGGATAGTTATAGGTAGAGAAATAATATTAATCTACCGGAATATATCAATTAATAGAACTTTTATAAAATTATTAGCTGATAACTCTATTTATTTTGGCAAAAATCTATAAATACCGTTTTTAGATAGTTATAAATAGCCATTTTTTAATAGAAAATATCAGCTTGTAAGCTTTGCAATTATATATTTGGAAATTATTTAACAACAAAAAGAAACTAAACAGAATGCACCAAACTGTAAATATGTTCCTATAAAACGACTGATTAAGTCAAATTTTGTGTAATTCCAAATTGCTAATCTTTAACTATTTATAATATATGGCTTTTTTTCATTATTTTTTACTATTTTTCATACTTTACCATCAAATTATTGTAAAAAATTAGTGGGTTCATCTGAATTCAATCAAATATTAATTCATTAATTAGATTATAAGTTCAAATTAATGTCTTTTTTAGAATATTAACTCCGAAATATCATGCATTCTTAGTTTTTTTGACTGAAAAAAACAGTTTGGTGCATTTTGTTTGGTTTAGAAAATATTAATCCGAGATTTTTAAACTATTTTGCGCTGAATATTAGGTGCATGGGGCTGGAGTCCTGCACGGTTATTTTTTTATGGTTATGGGTATTTTATCCTTAAATTCAAGGAATTAGTTCACATGAGATTGAATAAATTGGTTATGGCCCTGGGGTTAGGTGTGGCTTTGGCTGCCGGTTCGGTAAATGCAGCGAATCCTAGCCAAGGTCACGGAACGGTGACTTTTACCGGGTCTATTACTGATGCGCCTTGTTCTATCACCCCGGAAACGGTTGATCAGGTAGTACCGATGGGCTCTATTTCTAGCGCATCTTTGAAAAACGGTGGCCGTTCTTCTTCCACGCCATTCAAAATTTCTTTAGATAACTGTACGACTGAAACGATAAGTACAGTCACCACGACGTTTGTTGGCGCCAAATCTAGCATCGCCGGCGGTGATGGTTTGCTGGGTATCGAAGGAATTGCTAAAGGTGCGGGTATTGCGATCACTGATGCGGGCGGTAACAAAATAAAACTAGGTACCCCCTCACCGGCTGTAGCTCTGCATGATGGTAATAATGATCTGCATTTTGCTGCCTATCTTCAGGGTGATACTTCACCTGATGCCGTTGTTCCGGGTAATTTCACCGGCATTGCCAACTTCCAGCTGACTTACCAATAAGTCTTTTCATGCACGGAAACGCTTACAAGGAGGCGGGCGTTTCCTAATCAAAAGTTTTGAATAAGTTTAGCTGGAGAGAAGTCATGAGCCGATATTCTGCCGTTGTTGTAGTGCCCTGCCTGTTAATGTTTTCCTGTGTTATTGAAGCTGAAACGGCTGCTCCACAAGGAACGCAAGGATATGGTCGCGTTAGCATGCAAGGCACCATCATTGATACGGCCTGTGCGATTGATGCAGGTAGCCGTGACCAGACGATTGAGTTAGCCACAATCCCGGTAAGCCGGATGATGCATGATGGACAGGGAGCCGTGCGCCCCTTTTCCATCCGTTTGATTAACTGTGTACTGACTTCTGCCGCCTTGGGTAAACCCGATTGGCGCCACTTTCAGGTGATGTTTGATGGCGTGCCGGATGGGAACAATTTCCGGTTATCTGGTGTGGCTCAAGGAGTGGCATTACAAATTACAGACATATACGGCAATCAGGCGTATCCGGGAACTCCACTACCGGTGGGGGACTTACAGGCAGAGCAGATGAAGCTTAATTACGTGATGCGATTGGTGGGCAATCACCAGTTATTGCAAGCGGGGCAGTATCGAACCACGGTTCGGTTCAGGCTGGATTATCACTAATCATCGATCTGGGAATGTTATGGCTTTGTTTTTGGGTTTGACCACTGAATATGACAGGGTGGTCTCGGTTCGGTGTGTCCTGAAACCTCTTATTGTTTCGGTACTGCTTGCTTTAATGGGTACTCATGCGGTGTATGCGGAAGAGGAAATTGAATTTAATACGGACGTGTTGGATGTTCAGGATCGTTCTCGGATTAATTTAAAAGAGTTTTCCCGTGCGGGTTATATCATGCCGGGGAATTATCAGATGACGGTGCGTCTGAATAAAAGCGAACTGCCGGAGATGCCTGTGACTTTTATGGTACCACCGGATGATCCGAAGGAGAGTGTGGCGTGTTTGCCGCCTGAGCTGGTCAAGCAGTTGGGGCTGCGGGCGGAATGGGAATCAAAGATTACCTGGTGGAACAATAACCAGTGTCTGGAGACTAAAACGCTGCCTGGCATGACAGTGCGCGGTGATCTGAGCAGTGACACGTTATACCTGAGTGTGCCTCAAGCCTATCTCGAATATAACTCACCAGACTGGGACCCGCCGTCACGTTGGGATGAGGGGATTTTCGGAATGATGTTTGATTATAACGTCAATGCTCAGATCTCTAAGCCGGCGAAGGGAAGTGCAAATCAGAATGTCAGTGCTAATGGTACGACTGGGATAAATTTGGGGGCGTGGCGCCTGCGGGCAGACTGGCAATCACAGTATAACCACGTCACGGGGCGGGCAGGGAGCACAGAAAAAAACTGGGATTGGAGCCGTTATTACTTGTACCGGGCAATACCACATTGGCAGGCTAAGCTAACGTTGGGTGAGGATTACCTTAATTCAGATATCTTTGACAGCTTCCGTTTTACCGGTTTGAGTCTGGTGACGGATGACAATATGTTGCCTCCGAACCTGCGAGGCTATGCGCCAGAGGTGACGGGGGTAGCGAAAACCAATGCCAGAGTGACTATTCGTCAGCAGGGGCGGGTGTTGTATGAGACCCAAGTTGCGCCAGGTCCATTCCGTATTCAGGACATCAATGATGCAGTGAGCGGCAAACTGGATGTGCGGGTAGAGGAGCAGGATGGCGGTTTACAGGAATTTCAGATCGATACTGCGAATATTCCCTATTTAACTCGTCCGGGCCGGGTTCAGTACAAACTGGCGGCGGGTAAGCCGACTAACTGGAAACATCACAGTGAGGGATCGGGCTTTGGTATTGGTGAGTTTTCCTGGGGAATAAACAATGGTTGGTCGCTGTACGGTGGGATATTGGGGGCCGGGAATTATAACGCGTTGTCATTGGGGGTTGGGCGTGATCTGATGGTTTTTGGCGCTCTTTCCTTTGATGTCACTGAATCCCGCGCCCATTTACCGGCTGAGGACCAAACGTTGACTGGTGGCTCTTATCGTCTCAGTTATTCCAAGCGTTTTGAGGAGTATGACAGTCAGGTGACTTTTGCCGGTTACCGTTTCTCGGAACGTGACTTTATGAGCATGAGCCAGTATCTGGATCGCCGTTATCACGATGGTGATGCGGAGAGTAATAAAGAACTTTACACCATTATGTTGAATAAGCAGTTTACGCATATTGGTACCAGTATCTACTTAAATTACAGCCACCAGACTTATTGGAACCGTTCGAATAACGATCGCTATAACTTATCGATATCACGTTATTTTGATATTGGAAGTTATAAGAATATTAACCTGAATCTGTCTGCTTACCGTAATAAATATGAAGGTAAAAACGACGACGGGATGTATATGACATTATCCCTGCCGTGGGGTAATTCAGGAACTGTCAGTTATAACGCAATGGTCAACCGGGAAGGTAACTCCCACACGGTAGGTTATTACGACCGAATTAATGAAAACAGTAACTATCGTTTAGCGGCTGGCACCAGTATTGATGGCAAGGCTGCGGCTAACGGTTATTTAACCCATTACGGCGATCGTGCTCAACTAACGACCAGTGCAAGTTATCAGGATGGGCGTTATACCACGGGAGCGCTTTCTATTCAGGGGGGGATGACCGTGACGCCGAAAGGCGCGGCATTGCATCGCATTAATATGCCGGGTACCACCCGTTTGATGGTGGATACCGATGGTGTCGGTGGCGTACCGGTGAAAGGCTTTGGCGCGATTACCCATACCAATATGTTCGGTAAAGCGGTGATCTCTGATGTGAACAACTATTACCGTAACAGTGCGAGTATTGATTTGAACAAACTGCCGGACAATGTGGAGGCAATCCGGTCGGTACAACAAGCGACGCTGACGGAAGGGGCGATAGGTTATCGTAAATTCCAAGTGATATCCGGTGAAAAAGCGATGGGTATGATCCGCTTGCCGGATGGTAGCACGCCGCCGTTTGGGGCAACGGTACTGAATAAGGATCAACGGGAGATCGGTATTGTCAGTGATGGTGGGAACACCTATTTGAGTGGGATCAATCCGGGAGAGAAACTGGATGTGCGTTGGGATGGGGAATTGCAATGTGTGATTGAGCTGCCACATCAATTACCAAAAGTAGAAGAGATGGCTTCGTTATTACTGCTCTGCCAGTTAGCCGACGGCAATAAACAGCCATAACTTTCATTGACTGGCAGAGTAAAAACCTTGTTGCTGTCACCGAAGTGTATCGCGGTGACCTGTAATGATTATTCTAAGAATGAGTAATTGAGAGCATGAAATTGAAGAAGACAATCAATGTAGTCACGATCGCTATCCTAAGTCTGTCGGTGATCAGTGAGGCAATGGCGGCGATTGCGCTGGATCGTACCCGGATCGTGTTTAACGGTGAGGATAAGTCCACCAGTATGGATATTAGCAACCAGAACAAAGAGTTGCCGTATCTGGCGCAGGGATGGATAGAAGATGAACAGGGTAACAAAATCAATGGTCCGTTAGTGGTGACGCCACCGGTGCAGCGGGTAGAGCCGGGCGCTAAGAGCCAGGTGAAAATACAGTCATTGCCAACAATCGCGCAGTTACCACAGGATCGGGAAAGCTTGTTCTATTTTAATTTGCGTGAAATTCCGCCACGCAGCAAGAAACCGAATACCTTGCAGATTGCGCTACAAACCCGGATCAAGCTGTTCTATCGTCCGAAAGCCATTTTTGCCAGCCGTACCGATTTGGATAATCCGTGGCAAGAGAAGATGACTTTGACGTGTCAGGGGGACCGATATCAGGTGAACAACCCGACACCCTATTACATCACCGTGGTGGATGCAGCAAGCCAGCTTAAGGGTAAAACGGTGGCAGACTTTAAGCCATTTATGATAGCGCCCAAAAGTAATGCGGTGCTGAGTGGTAGTGCAGGGGCATTAGGGAGTGCGCCGGTACTGACGTATGTCAATGATTATGGTGGCCGGCCGCAATTAACTTTTAGTTGTGCAGGCAACCATTGTCAGGTGACCAAACGTTCGTCGTGACGGGCGAAGCCGGGAGGAACGACGATGAACATCAAGCGGATAGGCTGTGGACTGACACTGGCGATCTGGCTGATACCGGTGATAGAGAGCCAGGCGGTGGAAAAGCGAGCAGCAGATATCGAAGGTTTGCACGGCGAACTGCATGTGTTTGGTGGGCTGACTGAGGCGGCTTGTCGACTGGACATGACCTCTGCATGGCAGGAGGTGAATTTGGGGAGCACGCCAAACAGTGACTTACGCGAGCCAGGTGATAAAGGGACACCGATACCGTTCACATTGAAGTTTCGTGACTGTCTCAGAACCAAAGGGGCCGTAGGTGACAGTCGGACCGGCAATCTGACGTGGAATCAGTTACAGCCGGTGGTGACAGTCAGTTTTGTGGCGCCGGCGGATCGCGATTATCCACATCTGGTGCGGGTGACCGGTATCACCGGGTTGGGGTTACAGATAACAGATACCGCTAACAATGATATCCGGTTGGGAGAGCGGGGACGCCCACGTTTTGTGGCAGCGGGACAGGACAGCCTGGAATATTACGTGACGCCAGTGCGGACACCGGGAGCGCTGGGGATTGGGCAATATCGCGCGGTGGTGGATTTCAGGGTGAATTATGACTAACTCTCTGTGTTCTCTTTCTCTGTGTTCTCTGCGAATAAAAAGACAGTATCGCAGGCAGAAAAAATGGAGTGTATTACTGCTTGGCTGTTTGTTAAGTGTAAATGCTCAGGCTGATTTGCTGACAAAAAGGGGAAATATAGCAGCAAGACCTGTCAGCAATTTTTCGGGTAAAACACCGGTCAATATTTACGGCGTGGTTATCGCACCTCCACCTTGTGTGATTAATAATGGCAATACTATCGATGTAAATTTTGGCGACGTGATGATTACTCGGATTGATGGGGTTAATTATATGCAACCCGTCAAATACACCGTGAAATGTGAAAAAATGCCAGCTAATGCAATGAAAATGATGATATCGGGTAACACTGCCAGTTTTGATCCAGCGGTGTTGCAAACCAATCACACTGGGCTTGGTATCGCTGTCATTCATAACGGACGAAAATTGCCCGTCAATGACTGGATGAAATTTAACTATCCTGATTTTCCTGAATTACATGCGGTGCCGGTAAAAGATATGGCTGCGGTATTGCAAGGCGGCGACTTTGGCGCGGGTGCGACCATGATGGTTGAATACCAGTGAACGGGAGACATGCAATGAACTATTTGATCTATCGTGTTTTCTGGGGTGCGTGCTTGGGATTAATCAGTGTGATGCCGGGACGGGCAGCCGATAATATGTGGTTTCACGGCACACTGCTTGAAGCGCCTTCTTGCGTTATTAATGACGGTAATATGATTGATGTCTATTTTGGTCACAATGTTGGCATCTATCAGGTGGACGGGGTGAATTATACCAAGCCCGTGAATTACCAGTTGGTATGTGCGCCTAATATCTCAGGTTGGAGTTTAGGATTGACAGTGATTGGCCCACCAACCTCATTTGATGCCGCTGCGTTGCAAACCAATATTACGGATTTAGGCATTCGTCTGACGTTGGATGGTAAAGCATTCACCCTTAATGAGCGTATTCCGGTGACATCACAGAAACAGCCGGTAATACAAGCGGTGCCGGTGAAAAAACCAGGAAGTACGTTGCCGGAAGGGGCATTTGAAGTGACGGCGACATTGCTGGCGGAATACCAGTGAAAGGAAACTTAATGAAATATTTAAAATTATTCGTGTTGTGTGTTGGTTTTATGGTTATTGCTGCCACGGTTTATAGTCATCAAGGGGTACAGGCTGCGGATAATATGCGTTTTCACGGTGCGCTGGTTAAAGAACCTTGCACGATTAAATCGGGTGATGAAGATATCCAGCTCGATTTTGCAACAATTTCTGAAAAATATTTGTATCTGCATGGTAGGACCCATAGCGAACCTTTTCTGCTCAGATTATCTGGTTGCGATATGAGTGTGGGCAAATCGATTAAACTGACATTCAGTGGCATGGAAAATACGCAATTGCCGGGCTTATTAGCGTTAAGTGCTGGGAGCCAAGCCGCTGGGATTGCCATTGGTATAGAAACGGCAGAAGGCAAACGGTTGTCGTTGAATAAACAGGGAGATGCCTATCCGTTAAAAGAGGGTGAAAACTTGATTGCACTGCAAGCATATGTGCAGGCAGAACCTATTGCACTAGCTAACCAGACGATTAAGCGAGGCGCATTTCATGCGATTGCGACATTTAATCTAAATTATGACTAATTTGCACAGTTTTATTAGGTAGCTTAAATGAAAAAGTTATTTTCTGTTTGCTTGGTACTTTTATTGCTGTTTTCATCAAGTGCGGCTGCATCGATATTTTCATATATCACTAAATCCGAAGGGATTCCTACAAATGCCTATTATACTTTTGTCATTGAACGTTGGGACCCAGAAAACGATTTTACGCCAAATCCTTGTTATGGTTATTCTGCATGTTGGATATCGGTTAACCATCGCCATTTTGCTGATGGTTATTCAGGGCAGCCCTATAGGCTATTTAATACTCGCGTGGAAAGATTTAAGACAATGAAACAAGTTCAGGCGGAGATATTGAAATATACCAGTTTTCCGATCACCGGCGTTGCAAAACATTTCGGCCCTGCGATTCGATCGCATCAGGAGTGTGTCGGGCTATTTTATGAAACCGATCAAAATGGTTTTCATGGAAGATTATTACCTGGATCTTTATGTGGCGTTGCACCACCACCGATAGGATTTTGTCAGGTCAGAGAAGGCTCCGTTGAACTTAATTACGGTAGTATTGATGAAGCAAAACTGGAAGGCGCAACCAGAGCGGAAAATATCAATGTGACCTGCAATGTAGACATAGAGATTATCGTTACAGCGACGGGTCCTGATAGGGGATTAGTACCTTTAAGAAGTGATGGTAGCTTGAAAGCTAAATTGCTATTAAATGAGGAAAATGGTGAAGATGGTGTTGCTGTGTTTGTACCGGCTGGCGGAAATGTACCCGTTACAGTGAAATCAATTTTACAAAAAAATGGCAGAGTAGAGGCAGGACCTTTCTCAGGATCAGGGGCAATAATTTTGGCGATGCCATAAAAAGGTGTTTTTTTAATTTAAAGGCTGGGATGAAAATGAAACAAGATCATCTATTAGTAGGGAAGCGTATTCAAAAAAGAAGGAAAGAGTTGGGTATGACTGCCGCCAAATTGGCGGAAAAAATAGGTATTAGTCAGCAACAACTCTCACGTTATGAGAGAGGGATAAACCGAATTAATTTATCCCATCTGGTGCAGATCGCTTCAATATTGGAGACACCGATAAACTGGTTTTTCCTTGATTGTAACTATCCTGCAACCAATAACAGCATCAATAAATTAACAGACCAATATATCCCTATTGCGGAGGCTACATTGGGTAAATTTGGATGTTAACTGATCTCGGCTCCAATCGGGGGATCTATAAACCAGTTGATGACTGAGTTTCGTGACCGACGGAACGGTCACTTTTATGATGTCTCTGTCTGCCATGTTATTACCACAACGTTATTACCGCCAATAAATAGCCCATTCTTAATCCATCTCATCTTTTGAAAAAGTTCTTAGAATTCAGATAGTCGTTCAATCATGTAACAGTCAGTTTGTCCGTTGAAATAAGAACTACTTTCACAGCTCAATATGCCTGCTCAATGACGGGCAGTTTCAATCAGCGTGAGTTGAAGATGAACGCTCAAAACGAACCCAATATCAGGCTTAATCAATCACACTCAATATCGAAAATTCATAAGAACAATTAACTTATTTTTTCTCGATTCCGGGGAGTTTGGTTTTTGGACAGTGATAAGAGGGAGGGAACGCAAAGAAAAATGTTACTCAAGGTAGCGACACAGTTCTCGATGACATCAATTTCTGATGTAGGATAAAAAACCGAACATTTAGAGTTATTTTGTTCGGTTATCTTCAACTGCCGGGGCAGTATACGGAAAATTTCATAACTTAAAAGAGATTTTTTGTATTTTTTTGTAAAAAATTACTTAATTTTTTGATTTCAAAGAGAAATTATTTCTTACATTATGAATATTGTAGGTCGTTTAAAGGTTATTTTTTGAGCGATTTGATATTCATTTCCCGATGATAAAGGCTGAAATCCTCAAACCAAACGATATAAGTCAGAAGTCATTTCGTGACGTTAATATTTTTTTGTAAATATTTCATCTAGTTAATAACCGAACAAAATAACTCTAAATGACTAGTAAACGCACCGCGTTGGCGGCCTGTCTGTTTAATCTGTCGTGATGTTGTTTTAGGCAAAATGTATGTAAATAGATGTAGATAAGGAATAGATGAAATGAAAAAGCAAATTTTGAAGACTTGTGTGGCAGCGGCACTGTGCTTGGGAGGAATGTCGCAGGCTATGGCTGATATGGTTAGTGGTGTTGGTATTCTGACAGTGAACTCAACAGTGACCTCAGGGACTTGTGAGTTTAGCGCAATGCCTGCTGTCGATCTTACAGCTCTGACATCAAACATTAGTGTGAAAGATGCTGTAGTAGCAGAGAAAGATGTCCCGATTAAAGTGAAAAATTGCCCTGGTAGTCAAAACTGGAAGAGTGATAGCAACATTACAAGCGTTGAGTTGAGGGTTAAGGGTACAGCAGAAGCAACCGACTACTTTCAGCTTCAGAGTGGAAGTGGTACTCCAATCGATAGTTATGCGGTTAGCCTGAAGGCTGATAATAAACAAGTGGTACCAAACACAGGGATTGAGCTAAAAGGGAACGCCGCGCTAGCCGATGATAAGGATAATACTATCACACTTAAGGCAGGGCTGGTTAAGATTGGTGACAGTGTGGTAACAGCAGGAAACTCCACTGCGGCCCTGACTGTAGGGATAGAGTATAAATAATCAACGCCGTTAGGCACCAATAACACATAGCCGTGGAATTGGACAGGGAAGTCCAATTCTTACTTACTTAACACCAAACCAGACACATTCAGGTGACTCAGTGAAAAGATTGATGACAGCAATGATGGTGGCCGGTCTGTTAGGCGGTGCGGTCACCGCTGCGAAAGCGGGAGGGGTGAGTATTGATGCCACCCGCATTATCTACCCGGCGGACCGTCACGCCGCCACTGCTTCACTGCGCAACAGCAGTCAGGAGGCCGTCTATCTGATGCAGGTGGCGGTCAGTGCCGATCCTGCGCAGAAGAAGTCCGCGCCGTTTCTGGTGACGCCGCCCCTGTTTCGTATGGAGCCGGGCAGCCAGAATCAGGTACGTATTATCAAAACCGGCCAGGCGCTGCCTGCCGACCGAGAATCCCTGTTCTGGTTTACCGCGCAGGCCATCCCGTTAAGCACCGAATCCGACAAACATTCCCGGCAGAGTGTCTCCGGCGGAATACAGATTGCTCTGGCGCATACGATTAAATTGATGTACCGCCCGTCAGGATTGCCGGTTTTACCGGAACAGGGATTTGGTTCACTGCGCTTCAAATCAACAGCCGAGGGGATAACGGTCACGAATCCGTCACCCTATTACATCACCTTCACCTCCCTGAAAGTGGGCGGACAGGAACTGATGACGAAACAACAGAAAGAGAACATGGTATCCCCCTTCTCTGCTCTGGCTTTACCGCTCAAAGGGGCACATTACCCGGCCAAAGTGAGCTGGACAGTGATTAATGACCTCGGCGGAGAATCATCCTATCAGGGGGAGATACCGTAATGTTAAAACCGTGGCCCCTTATCAGACAGACAACCCTGGTTGGCCTGCTCTGTACCGCATCCCTACCCGGGGGAGCGAGCCTCAACACGGCAGAACTGATGCTGGCGCTGACGCTGGAACAGCCAACCTGTGAACTTAACGTACAGACATCCCGTGTTGAGTTTTCATCCATACCGCTGAATGAAGTGCAGCGCAGCGCGGAACATATCGCCGCAGCGGACAACAAGCCTGTTACGCTGGCGTTGTCAGGCTGCGCGGGATCAGCCAGAGCGGGCCGTACCCCGGCGATTAAAATAGCCGGCCCTACACCAGAAAACCACCCGACGTTATTTCGGGATGAAGCCTCCACTGCGGCGGGAAACGTGGGATTTGGCCTGCGCTATCAATCGCCGGGAGGCGGGTTGGGGAGCTACCTGAAAAATGGCGATTATGTGGACTTGGCCCAACCGGGTAACGCCGCCAAAGACAGTCAAATCACTTTCCTGATGGATATGCGACATGAATCTGGCGCGGCGGTGCCGACCCCTGGTGAATTGACCGCGCACATTCAATTTCAATTTGATTATCACTGAGTGCAGCTCAAGTAACAGGTTTCAGGAGGCGTTGTGGAAAAAGGTCGGTTACGCACAACGCGATACAGGCTGGTGCCACTATTGTTCTGGCTAGGGTTAGGGATGACCGGCACAGCACCCTGTCAGGCAGCCGGTATCAGCCTGAATAAAACCCGGGTGATTTTTACCCAGGGGGAACGGGCGCAAACGCTGACGGTGGTCAACACCACATCTCAGGCGTGGCTGGTGCAGGTGAGGATCACGGGAGATCAGGAAAAAACCGCACCGGCGTTTGTGGTGACGCCGCCGCTGTTCAGGCTGGAGGCCAACAGTCAGAACAGCCTGCGTATTTTGCCGACGTTTAATCGGCCCCCTTTTCCGATGGATCGGGAATCGCTCCGGTATGTGCAGATGAACGCTATCCCCGCGACTCCGTCGGTGACGGATGAGCCTGTTCGGGAGCAAGCGTCGATGAGCGTGGGGATGCGGATCAAGTTTTTCTGGCGACCGCGTGACCTGCCGATGTTGCCGGAAGAGGCGTATGGACAGCTTCGCTTCCAATCGCAACCCGATGGCATTAAGGCGTGCAATCCCACCCCTTATTTCCTGTCACTGGACAGCCTCACGCTGGACGGACAGGCGCTCGATCTGAACCGCTATCCCTCCATGATAGCGCCGCAGGACTGTGTGACCTATGTCGAACAAGGGGGCAAAAAATCAGTGAGCTGGTCGATGATTAATGATTACGGCGGGGCTTCAAACCTATTTACCGCTAGGGTAGCGCATTAAATCCACCCTTGTTTTCTATGGAGGTGGAGAATTATGGAGGTGGAGAGTGAAGAGAGTCAGTAACAAGCATGGGCGGACACACTGGGGGTTAATGCTTTCCTCCCTCGGTTTCGCTCTGTTGGTAGGGAATCTATTCAAGGCGCAGGCGGCGGAGAATCAGGGACTATCGTTCTCCCCCATGCGGCTGTCTTATGTCGCCAAAGATAGCCCGGGGGGTGTAACTCTCAGCATGACCAATCACACAGAACAAGGCTATCTGGTACAGGGATTTGTCAGCCCGATGGACCCGGATACCGGGCGCTTTGACACCAAAACCGGGTCAGTCCCGCCTTTTGTTGTCCTGCCGCCGTTAAAGCGGGTCGAGGCGGGGGGGAAATTTTCCTTCCGTATTCGCCAGCTTGGCGGGCAGTTACTGCAGGATCGGGAATCGGCCTTCGTGGTCTCGCTGCGGGCTATCCCGGGCGTCGCTGTACCGGATATCGCCGAGGCACCGGCATTCAGCCGTCAGACGGGCAAAGCGTCGCAGGTGCAGGTCGCCCTACAGATGAATATCCGGCTGTTTTATCGTCCTCAGGGGATCCCTGCACGGGATAACGCCACGGTAGCTAAACAGGTGAAATTTTCCCTTCAAGGGACGCAGTTGCGGGTGGACAATCCCACGCCCTATTTTCTGACCTTTTCTGTTCTGAAAGTCGGCAGTCAACAGGCAGATGACCACACCCGTCAGGCAATGGTGCCCCCGAAAGGCATGCAAACCTATTCATTTACCGCCGGGACACCGGGACCACTGGTCTGGCGTTTTCCCGGCGACAGTCAGGATCGCCACGTCCCGTTATGACCCATCCGCCCTGCGGACGGTGTACCGGCAAAGTGACCTCAAGATTAACAACATTGGCTTAATTAGAAGCAGAGATGAGCTATGGCAATAAACATTTTATTTCCGTCTGCGCTGCGGGCGGGTAACCAACGCACGTCCGGTCAACCGGGCAGTTTCCGGCCCCGTCCGGTATACGTATGTCTGCTGTGTTCACTGACGGCGACAACCCTATCCGCCTCCGCGCGGGAATACTTTAATCCCGCGTTCCTGATGGGCGCTGACGGTGAACACAGTCATGTCGATCTCTCGGCGTATGAAAATGCGGGGTATGTCGCGCCGGGACGCTATCTGGTGGATGTCTACATGAACCAGAATAAGGTGGATAACCGCGAGATTGAATTCAGGCTGGTCAACGGCCATCTGCAACCGATATTAACCGTTGCGCAGCTCGAAGAGTATGGGGTTAATACCCGTGGGTTACCGGCTTTTCAGGGAAAAGAAAGCGACAGCTCCATTACGGATCTGACGAAACAGATCCCTCATGCCCGCGCGACCCTGGATTTTGCCCGTTTGCGTCTGGATTTGAGCGTCCCGCAGGTCGCCATGCAGCCCCACCATTCCGGGATGGTCGATCCGTCACTGTGGGATAACGGGATACCAGCCTTTTTGATGAACTACAACGTGAACGGCTCAGAAGGGCGTTATGACGGTCAGGGAAGCGGCGGCGGATCACGCTCCCGCAATCTGTTCGCCTCTTTTCGCAATGGGTTGAATCTGGGCCCGTGGCGTCTGCGCAGCACACAAACTTACAGTTACAACCGTCAGCGTAACGAGGGACCCGCCGGTTTTTCTCCTTCCGCGCAGACCCAATGGCAGGTGAGTAATACCTACCTGCAACGTGATATCCAGTCACTGCGTAGCGAGTTCACCGCCGGTGAAACCTATACCGGTGGGGATATTTTTGACAGCATCCCGTTGCGGGGCATGAAGCTGGCTTCTGAGGATGCTATGTTGCCTGACAGTCAGCGCGGTTTTGCCCCGGCGATAACCGGTGTGGCGAACTCCAATGCGCAGGTGACGGTATCCCAGAATGGCTATACCGTGTATCAAACCACGGTAGCGCCGGGGCCATTTCGTCTCAATGATCTGTACACCACCGGGGGCGCGGGCGACCTGACGATCACCATCAAAGAGGAAGATGGCAAGACCCGGGTCTCCACCCTCGCTTCTTCATCTGTTCCGGTGATGCAGCGGCCCGGCGGCATGAAATATGAGTTGACGGCCGGTCAATATCACGGCGGCAACCTCACTGATGGCAGCCGTTCCCCGGTATTTGCGTTGGGCACGCTGGTTTATGGTTTGCCACACAATATCACCCTGTACGGCGGTGGGTTGGTCGCAGGCAACTACCAGTCGGGTGTATTAGGCTCGGGCGTGTCACTGGGGGCTTTCGGCGCCCTGTCTGCGGATGTGACGTTTGCCCGCGCCCGGTTACAAGGGGTTAAGGGGCAGGAAGATAACCAGCAACAGGGCCAATCTTATCGGGTGAAATACTCCAAAAACTTGATCAGTACCGGCACCGGCATTGATCTGGCCGCCTACCGCTATTCCACTCAGCATTATTACAGTTTCGGTGATGTTAACAGCATGGGATACAGCCTGAATGACTATCAGGTGCCGTGGGCGCTTGACCGGCGTCAAAGCACCTGGCAGGTCAATCTGCGTCAGACACTGGGACGCTGGGGCAGTCTTTACGCCTCCGGGACGCGCAATGATTACTGGAATGGCCGTACCGACAACAATCTGAGTCTGGGTTACAACGCCATGCTGATGGGGATCAGCTATAACCTGAGTTATAACATTTATCGCGTAAAAGGGGCGGGCCACTGGCCGGAGAACCGTCAGGTGTCATTCAATATGCAGGTCCCGCTCAGTCTCTTTGGGTCATCGTCGGCATTACAGGGCGTTTACACCCGCTATACGGTCTCGCGTGACTCACAAGGCAACACCACTCAGCAGACCGGCATCAGCGGCATGTTATGGGATAATCGCCTGAATTATAACCTCCAGCAAGGTTGGGGGAACAGCGGCCAGCAAAACAGCCGATCCCTGTCTCTGGGTTATCAGGGCAGTCAGGGGAGTGTTAATCTGGGCTACAACGACAGCGCAAATAGCCAGCATGTCACCTACGGGGCTTCCGGCGCCCTGCTAATCCATCCTTACGGCATGACGCTGTCACGCTCACTGGGTGGTGAAGCGGTGTTAGTCCGTGCGCCCGGCGCGAAAGGGGTCACGGTCAGTAACGGCAATGTGCAGACTGACTGGCGCGGCTACGCCGTACTGCCGGGCGGCTCGGTATATCACAAAAACACCATCAATCTTGATCCATCCACCTTGCCGGACGGGGTGGATATTGACCAGACCAGCAGGAACGTTTATCCGACCAAAGGGGCAGTGACGCTGGCCAATTATCAGGTTCGTTTAGGCAGCCAGTTGTTGTTGACTTTGACCCATCATGGCAAACCGGTGCCTTTTGGCGCCACCGCGACACTGGAAGGGAATGCCACTCAGGCCGGCGGCGGCATTGTGGGCGATAACGGCCGGGTTTATCTCAGCGGCATGCCCTCTGCCGGTCGTGTGAAAGTTAAATGGGGAAACGGGGCAAATCAACAATGCACCACGCGTTATCAGGTGTCGTCCGATACTCCCGGTCAACTGGTGCAGGCCGATGCCGTGTGTCTGTAAGCATTACCTTTATATGGGCGCCGTGACAGGCGCGCCCGGTGAGATATCACCTGTCTCGCTTTGGCCTCCGGGGCACCGCCAGAAGTGAAGTTATCCCGGTAGTGAAATAAGCGATTTGAACAGATGAGTAATTTGGAGAGAAGAAGAATGTTAAACACTGAACGTTTGTGGGGCGGTAATGTAGAAAACTCCGTTCCAACCCTCATGGGCCTGGGGGTATCACTGCTCTTTTTATTGACCGCTTTGCCCCTCCAGGCAGCAGAGACTTATCAGGACTGCGAGGCTGAACTGATGAGTAAGCTTAGCAATGTCACCGTAACCGGCTATGCCATGATGCCAAACAACAAAGATAAACGTGATTATTCACGGGATGAGATAGTGGGTTATACCACCAGTGGTCCTCTTGACTGGTCAACAACCTGTCGCGTTCCGGCTGGAACGCAGTTTATGGTCTACACGGCGGCGTCTGGAGCGAACTCATCAACCTCTTCGTTGTTATCGGGTCGCGTCCGGGTGGGGCTGCCTGGTGACTTTATGGTTGATATCGGACAATCTTCACTCTCTTGCCAGACGCATGGTTCATCTGGTACCTATCGTTCAGCCAATCTGGCCGGGGGGAATGCCGGTGTTAATATTCCCTGTGTTCCCGATGCTAACGGTCTGGTTGATATCAGTGTTCGTACTGTGACAGGGGAGATTTACCCGGACAATGACGGCAATTTCAATGTGAAACTGGGTGGAAGTCATTTGTCAGTGGGCGCGATCGGCTGGACTCCCGCGGCCATCTCAGGTTCTGACGGGATGCTGAAACCCCTGTGGACTACGGTTATTCTTTCACCAGTTAAAAAGCCGTCTACCTGTGCGGTTGTCCTGACGCCTTCATCGGTGGATTGGGGAACGGTGAAAAGAGCGGGTAAACGGGTGGGAGACTCCCTGGCGCCGGCCAGACAGATAGGGATAAGCAGTACCTGTTCTGGCGATGATGAGGTATTCCAAAATTCACGTCTGCTCTACCGGATCGATGGACCATTCGTGCCGGGCAAACCGAATGCGCTGGCTTCATCAATAGATCAGGTTGCCTTCGCGTTCTTCGATTTTGCCAATAAACCCTTATCACTCAGTACCGGGCACCGAGGTACAGGGGAGAACGCGAGATACGTTAAGTTCGGGGACGATAGTTATACCGCCTCAACGCAACTGTCTGTGGAGCCGATCCTGTTGAAGACTGACGGCGCCGGAGGGCAAGCCAGAGCTGTCGCGGTTATTTCAGTATGGTCGGATGTTAACTTCATCGAACCGTCGGCTTAGTTGTTGCGATTATTGCAGCGTCGAGGGACGCTGCTGTTTTTTGCTACACAGAAGCACCTATTTCAGGTATATACCCATTCTTTCAAGTTGCCTCTTTGTTGGCTGCACTCGCTCACCTCGGTCACATAGTTCGCTATGCTCCCGGGGATTCAAGCCCTTGCCGTCGCGATACATCTTGAAATCCATTGGGTATAGGTGCTTCTGTGTTTGCATAGCGCTTAGATACAGTATTTGCTATATCGTATTTAGTCTCGCATTTCTGTTATCTCTATTTCTTTATCGAAACGTAAATGTTCATCGGCCGCCATTGGAATTAACCAACGTAAATTGTAGATCACATTATCGGGTAATGAATTTGTTTCATAGATATTGACGATCTCTTTCTCGATAGAATTGACAGAATAGACACGATCATCATACATATAGAGAAAATTCACCTGATAAACGTCAGGGCGGGTTAAGACAGTAAATAATCGCCACTCTTCAGGACGTGTTGCAATGCCGGCTTCTTCAGCAAACTCTCTTGCCATTGCCTGTTGAGGGTTTTCACCAGCCTCTATTTTTCCACCAATCCCGTTAAGTTTCCCTTTTTGCCAACTGGGTTGTAATTTTGAAATCAGGGATACATGTTTTTTATCTTTAGAAAACATAAACCCTGTTACATAGTTAATCATTATTTTCTCCCCCCGCTTTTATTTCATGATTAATGTCTGATTTCTGTCTGGCCCATAGGAAATATATTTGATTGGGACCCCAGCATAGTCTTGAATAAAAGATAAGAAGTCAATCAGCTCAATAGGTAATTCCGTTAAATGTGTATATGATGAGTTAAGTGCTCTCCAGGATTTAAATGTCTTATAGATAGGTTTGACTTTATCGAGCTGCAATAATGCGTCATCGCAACAGACGAGCTTATCATTCATTTCATAGGCAATAGCGACTTTTATTTCGTGTAAATCAGCAAGAACATCAACATTCGTTATAGCGAGTTCTGTTACGCCATTGAGTTTCACTGCGTGTTTAATCAGGGATAAATCCAGCCAGCCGCAACGCCTTGGCCTTTTTGAAACGGTGCCATACTCGTTTCCGCGTTCTCGAATATAATCAGCCTGTTCTGTCGATAATTCGGTGGGGAATGGCCCATTACCGACACGGATCATATAGGATTTCATCACACCGACAATATGTATTTTCTGTGCCGGTATCCCTATCATGGCAAAGCAGGTTTGCACTAATGTCTGATATGCCACGGTATAGGGATAAGTGCCAAAACTATTATCTAAGAACGTGGCTTGTGATGTTTCAAGTAAAACATCTTCTCCAGAATTAAGTAAATCACCAATAACTTCATTAGTGAACGTGAAATAAGGTTCTACCCTCTTGCCATATTGATGCGTTGTTTCTAACATCTCTTCAAAATCTAACGTAGTTTGTTCATTAAAAACATGGTTAATCTGCTTTTCCCTGATACTCCAAAGAAATTCTAATTTACTCCTTAATTTTTCTTTATCAAGGGTATCAATAAGCCGAATGCCATGACGGTTGGCTTTGTCTTCAACGCAGGCTCCCACACCGACACCAACTGAACCTATCTTCTGTTTACCTTTGTATTTTTCTGATGCTCTATTTAACTCGGAGTGTAATGGTAAGACGATATGGCATCGTGGGTCGATAAATATATTGGAATCAATTTTTTCTTTTTGTATAAAATCGATCTCTTTAACCAGCACAGGAAGACTGACTAAAGCGCCTTGGCAGATATATAAATTCTTTTTGTTGAGTGATGCCGGTAATTGAGAAAATGAGCCTCTTAGATCACCATGTTGCACACAATGACCCGCATTAGCGCCGCCATTGAATCTAGCAATGTTATTAATGTTGCCAGATAAATAGTCAACAAATTTTCCTTTACCTTCATCTCCAAATTGGAGTCCAACTACAGCAGTTAACATAAATCTATTCCTTATTATTTATTGATTTAGTTTGAGTAGTAGTTAAATCATTATCTTTGATGATTTTTTAAATGAATAATCTGTTTTTAAATACTAAGCTGTTCTTTTAAAACTAATGTGCTAAATATCTATTCGTACACCGTTATAAATTATCCTTTATCTTATCGGATTATGTTGAACAGCTTCTTTATTACTGTTGACGGACCAAAGAATCCGCTATTAATAGGGCTTCTCTTAATGTATCAACAATGGGAACACCGGCAGTTTCAAGACTGACACGACTGTGGGTTCCGCCGGTATAAAGAATGGCATGAGTTCCTGTTGCTAATGCGGCGATTGCGTCATCGGTAGCGTCTCCAATAACCACACTTTGCTCAGGAGAAACATTGAGTTTTTTGAGATGGTTAGCTAACTGCTCTGATTTGCCGGTTATCAATAATGGCGTATTTCTACCATCTATTTGGGTAAAGAATTTACCAATACCATGATTATCAAGCATAGGGACCAATTCATTATGCTCCATCAGTGAACATAATGACTGAGTTGCACCTGTCTCATAGCGGGAAGCGAGGAGCTGACTCACACCTTCCGTTAAACTGGCTTTCTGAATACCTGGCCGATAGTGAAAATTAAATGTTTTTCCGATCACTGACCATTCAGAAGATGAAGGTTCACGGCCAATCACTTGTTTATAGAAAGTTTGTACTGGAACACAATAATATTCCCGATATTGTTCCAACGTCAGTGGTTCAATACCAATTTCCGCCAATGCGAAATTGGTTGCACTCAATGAAACATTGACATCATTAAGTAATGTGCCATTCCAATCCCAAATAATATGTGCTGTTGTCATAATCAGTTAATCCCCTTTTTCCAAACTAACTTTTTCGAGCTGAACATTCAGGACATTGATATGCCAGGGCCTTAAATGCATCAATTGGCTGTTCATAATTCAGCGGTGTTTGTGCTTTTAGATTTAATAAAAAACGCAATAATTTGGCTGCCCATGTTGAGTCTGTCAGGGTGTCATGAAGGACGGACAATAAACTATATGAATAGGCAACCCAATCCGCTGTGGTCGTATGAGCATATTTATCATCAGAGAAAGGCTGATCAATTAAGCGATTCAGGACCTTATGATGTCTGAAACACCAAGGCGTCAAGACATCTAAAGTTTCAGGGTTGAATACACGATCAGCATGCCCATAAACGCGAGTACGTAATAATTTTTCCCAATGTAGTTCGACGGCTCGGGCCTTTGGACGTTGTCCGGTTTGGGCCATGACCAGATCGATTGCCTGACGTAAGGTGTCGCCTGTTCCGCAATTATCATCAATAATTGTCACGGTTCGCCCTGATGGAATTTTGCGCCCCCAGAGATGATTGCTCTTGCAAGACGTATCATCGTAACGTGAAACTTTCACTAAATTGAGCTCACTATTCCATGCTGCGGCTGTGACTGCGGCTGCCGCTGATCCTCCTAACATGATGCCAACGACAGAGGAGTTGGAGCATCTGTCAATTTGGGCTGCGGCCAAAGTTAACAGATGATTATCTCCTTCAATAAATGGTCTGGGCACGGTGTGTTCCGTAGCCAACGGCAATTTCAGGTCATGGATTGGCGAGGGTGAAAAAGTAAATGGTGTGCCCATCAGCGTTGAACTGACGATTTTTGCACACTCTTTGATCCCATCGATGAATGGCACAATATCTTCGTTAACCGTCTGTGGAGAACTTAATAAGCTATCAACAATTCTGAGCAATTTTGCCAAACTATGATCGGCCAATATATATTTTGATGGGGCAGTACACAGCTTATCGCTACACTCAAGTTGAGAGATGTATTCTGTGTAATATTTCGCCGTCATCAGTAGCTCATGACACGGTTTTTGTTCGTAATAGGCGATACCGCGGGAACCGACGAATGCTGGCTTCTCTGTGAGTAAGCCAGGCAACGCCATCACTTCTTTCGTTAAATAGCGTGTTTCAGGTACGCCACGCAATTCGCCCAGTAAACCAATAGAGCAAAGATCCAAAGCAGGAGATAAATATTCAGGCATATCTAGCGTCTCGATGATTGCGTTGCAGCAAGGGCATCTTCGAGAGGAACCTTACCAATATGTAGCGCTTGACCAAGAATGGCACCTTCAACACCGATAGTGGACAGATCTGCTAACGCGCGGAGATCATCCAGGCTTGATACTCCACCGCCGGCAATAACGGGTGATGACGTTTTCGTGCAGACTTCCTGTAATAGCGTGAAATTTGGCGAACTCATCATGCCCCCCCGTTCAACATCGGTTACGACGTAGCGCTGACAACCCTGTTTGTCGAGGCGCTCAAGGAGATCCCAGAGATTACCTTTGCTGACATTCCATCCATGTGTTGCCAGTTGATAACCTTCCGATGTGCTTTTTACATCCAGAGCAATGGCGATCTTATCGCCATATTCTGCAATGGCTCGGGCACACCAATCTGGATTTTCTAATGCTGCGGTCCCCAAATTAACTCGCTGGCATCCAGTTGCTAATACTTTGCGCAAGATGGTTTCATCTCTGATTCCGCCACAGACTTGTACGTTAATATCGACCGCAGCCAGGACATCGGCAATAAGATGGCTGTTTGAGCCACGCCCTGACGCAGCATCAAGATCAACAACATGAATCCATTTTGCCCCGGCATTTTGCCAGGCTAGTGCTACTTCTGCCGGGGTACCTAAAGGTCTCCGTAATGTTGGGCTTTCACCTCGGGTTAATCGAATTGCGGAATTCGATGTCATTGCTATTCCGTCAACAATATCCACAGAGGGAAATATCTCAAATGTTTCCTTACTTGTCATTGAACGCACCTAAATGATCCTAATTAATTATTTGAAAATTAATTACATTTGTGATTAATGAAATTACAAGTTGTAACACAATAAATATGCCCAGGAATAGAGGGGTTAATTTAATGAGCTTAATAACCATTCATTAATTCATAATAGTGAAAAGAAAAAATTTCTCAATAAGGTTATTAGCTAAATATAACAATTTGGATAACTTTGTTCAGCCAATTAATCTTATGTTTACTTAAGAAGAGTTAATTTAGGGGGAGGTGAATAGAGAATGTCGGAAATGAATTCCGCTAATGTTGATAGGGAAAATTTCGTGTTATTTATCTAATATTTTAATTATTTAGAATAATATAAATCTGTTTTTTTAGGTAATTATTATAATATATTCTGATTTATATAAAATAAACGTAATTAATGATTGAGTTTATTAGATTGGTTAATTTTAGTTATAATGGAAATATAATTACCGAGAGTTTAAAATAGTAACGATGATTAATATGTAATTACATACTATTCATTCTGTGGAATTATTTTTTATATTGTATATATGCATGTTGCATAGGCGGTTTTTATAAAATGGTTTATTGTTGGTAAAAATAATTTATAATATAATTTTATCGGTGATTCTATATGGTTGTATATTTACAATGATATTGATCGCAACATTTAGCATGTAGAATTTCGCTTATTAACCTGAGGTTATTATTCAATAATAGTACCAGTCAGCTTCTGAGAAACCTCTGAGAATTGGTTTTCTTTAATGACTGACTATTTTGGACGTTGGCGATAGTGCTTATTTATGACTTTAAATTAACAAGAGGCACCTATTGGGTACCTCTTGTTGTGGGAGTTTAACGGGAAGAAACTACGTTAAGGCGACTGGTTGAACAATTATTTTAATCATTCAAATATCGAGTCGCTTAGTTTGCCATTTTTTAGATTTCCAACGCCAGATATTAGTGAGTCCACGCAACCATTCGTCACAGAAGAAACCGATCCAGATACCTAAAATGCCCATTTCCATTTTGATCCCTAAAAAGTACCCCACTGGAATAGCAATACACCACATAAAGAATATGGCTGCATAAAGTGGGAAACGAGCATCACCGGAAGCACGCAATGCGTTCACCATAACAATATTTGCGGTACGGATTGGCTCCAGAAAAACGGATAGCAAGAATAGTGGTAACAACAGTTTGATAATGGCTTCATCTTGCGTCAGAAAATGCAGAATCGGCATTCTGAGCAGCCAGAAAGCAGTGACCACGCCAATAGTGACGATACAGCCGATTTTCAGACTATTAATGCCACGAATATAAGCATCTTCAAACCGCTTCGCACCGACCAAATGGCCAACCATAATTTCGTTACCAATGCTGGTGGCAATGCCAAATAACATCACAAACAGTGATAGCTGGAAATAGAGTGTTTGTGCTGCCAGTGGAATTTCACCCATCAGTCCAATGAATGCTATGGCCGCCATATATTGCAGTATCCACACTACGTTTTCACCCGCAGCGGGTAAACCGATATATAAGATTTTGCCCAACATACCCTGTGACCAGCGTAGGAAACCTGCCAGCGTAAATTTGATCCGCAGGCCATAACTGAGCAGACAGAATAATAGGATCACGGCAACAATCCGGCCAAAGACTGTAGACCAGGCGACACCTTCCAGACCATATTTAGGTAATCCGAAGAAACCATACAGGACGATCATATTACCTAGCACTGTCAGCAAGTTAGCAATCAAAGTAACATACATTGCCGGTTTTGATTTCCCATAAACCCGCAAACAAGCAGCCAGAATAATCGAAATAGCTTCGGGGATAAGACAGATACCCAGAATGTGCAGATAGTTAAAACCATCTTCCATCAGATGTTCCGGCATATTCATGATAGATAAGAGCTTATAGCCGAAGAAGATAGTAATCAGCGCACAGCTAAACCCAAGCAAAAAGTTGAATGCAATAGAAATATGGATCGCCTGGCTGGCTTTATCCCGTTTGCCTGCACCAATATATTGAGCAATAACGACACTGCAACCAACACTGATAAAGTTGAAGATAGTGATAAACAGATCAAATACCTGATTACCTACAGCCATAGCAGCCAGATAAGAAGTAGAAACATGGCTCACCATATAAGTATTAATTAATAAAGTGGCCAGATGGAGAAGAATATCAATAAAAATCGGCCAGCTTAGCGAAAAGAGCGAGCGCTCAGTAACATCAGTTTGATGCATTTGAAAAACCTGCTTATTGAAAAAGGTAAATTAAATTGTTTCTTGAGATGGCGGCGTACTCAGGAAATATTCAGGTATTGTACATGGTTTATTTATCCGTTAACAGAGACAAGATGAACATCAGGTTGGTTTTGCCATTACGATACTGCCGGTACATTTTTTGCCAGGGAGTGTAAACCAATAGGTAAGTAAATACATTTAGTCGTAAATACTTAAGATATTTAAATGAGTATTTGAATTGATAAAAAATTCAAATTCCAGTGTTAAAAATATTTTACATAATTTTTTAATGTATTATTGAGGCTTATAGGATATCAAATTGGTCAATTATAGATATCTATATAATAAGCATACTTAATGAATCATTATAGGGTTTTATTTAAATATTATTTATGGTTTGATATTGATGAATAATTTTGTTGGATTATGGGGGACAAATTTGATCATTCAATTTTTTATAATAACTTAAACGATTTATCAACGAAGTGATAGAAAAATTTTTGTGGTTAAATTTTGTTCTATAATTAATTTAAAGGAATCGAATATAGGGAAATGAAAATATACCATTCAACGAGGTGATATGATGATAAATAGGCTACAACACCAGTTAATTTTGGCCCTTTTAACATTGACTTTCTTTTCTGCTTTTTCTACATCTATCCATGCTTGTATATTGTACCCGCACTTTCCTATATGTGCGGCAAAATGTGTTATTTTTTCATCTCATACTGCAACATGTATTATCGGTTCTCAAGCGCCTAATCATTTAGCTTCTAATTATCCAATGTCTATTGGATCTGAAAAAAATAGCTAATCGAAAATGGAATTCTATTAATATTCAGTTAGTATAATTATTGTGTAATACTATTGTTTAACATTATTGCGTTATGCAGAATTCTGCCTCTTTTTTTCCTATTTTCCGCCCTTTAATAAAGGGCGGGATTTTATAAAGTGATTTATATCCATAGGGTATATGATTTAAAAATAGAGTAAATTGTGAGGTATATTTTAGCTATCAAGGTTTATATTTTTCATGTTAATTGACTAAGAGCCTATTGGGATAGGCTCTTAGTCTAATAAAGCTATTTTTTATTCCCGTAAAAATCTGGTAAATAATTCTATTAATTTTTATGTTATTTAACTTGTTCTTTTAAGCCCTTATGGGGTAGTTTTCTGTGTTAGTAATTTATTTAATCTCTCAGGGTTGAATTCCCCGTCGCTTGCGACGAATAAATAAAAACTGAACGATGCGAAGCGGGTGATTTCATATTTTAATACCCCGCTGCTTGCGGCGGGGATATTTATTTGATATGGTTAATTGTATTGTTATACCCGTCATCTTTCAAGTTGCCTCTTTGTTGGCTGCACTCGCTCACCCCGCTCACCCCGGTCACATAGTTATCTATGCTCCCGGGGATTCACTCCCTTGCCGTCGCGATGCATCTTGAAATCCATAAGGTATATATTTATTAAAATCAATTTATTATCTGTTTTTCTTATTGATTTATCTGATTCATTAAGTTGAATCTATATAGAAAATTATATTTCTGATGTTTTCTATTTTTGTGGAATTGGTCACGGATAATTTAAATATTATCTATATCTTAATGGCTGATTTTAATCAGGGAATAAATTCATTTTATGATTTATATATTTTTACGTTATTATTTTATTTGTTCTTGTAATATGCAAGCATGGTTTAATGTCGATCACCGTATTTCTCATTTTATCCCTGATTAGTTGTTTTGGTTATATTTAAAATTAAATATTTTAATCATTACATTTATTTTGGCGTATTTCTGTCTGTTTTTGGAAATTTGCTTGAATAATGCAATATAGCCAACTATTGGATAAATATATATATGAAACGTATTCCAGAACCTTTCCGTATTAAAATGGTAGAAAATATTCGCATGACTACTCGTGCCGAACGTGAAAAAGCATTGGAAGAAGCCGGATATAATCCATTCCTATTGCCCAGTGATGTGGTTTATATTGATTTGCTGACAGATTCTGGTACCGGAGCAATGAGCGATCGCCAGTGGGCGGGGATGATGATGGGGGATGAGGCTTATGCAGGTTCCCGTAACTATTATCGTCTATGTGATAAAGTTAATGAACTGATTGGTTATCAATATACTATTCCAACCCATCAAGGGCGTGGAGCAGAGCAGATTTTATTTCCGACATTAATTGCCCGTAAAAAAGCACAAGGTGGTGCAACGCATCCGGTCTTTATTTCTAATTTCCATTTTGATACGACTGCGGCTCATGTGGAATTAAATGGCGCGAAAGCGATTAATGTTGTTACACCAAAAGCCTTTGATACCACCACCTATTATGATTGGAAAGGTGATTTTGATATTGATGAATTGAAAAAAACGATAGCAGAACATGGCGTTGATAATGTTGTCGCGATTATTACAACCGTTACCTGTAATAGCTCTGGTGGTCAGCCAATCTCTATGGCTAATATGAAAGCCGTATATGAGATTGCAAAGCAACATGATATTCCTGTGGTAATTGATTCAGCCCGTTTCTGTGAAAATGCCTGGTTTATTAAACAAAGAGAAAAGGGCTATGAAAATAAATCCGTTAAACAGATCGTCAAGGAGATGTATCAATATGGCGATATGTTAACAATGTCAGCTAAAAAAGACCCCTTGGTTAATATTGGTGGTCTTTGTTGTGTTCGTGATGATGAAGATCTCTTTAATGAAGTGCGTACCCGCTGTGTGCCAATGGAAGGATTTGTGACTTATGGCGGTCTCGCCGGACGCGATATGGAGGCATTAGTAATTGGTCTTGAAGAGGGGATGAATGAGGATTATCTGGCATATCGTATTAATCAGGTGGCTTATTTAGGTAATAGATTAAGAGATGCAGGTATTCCTATTCAATATCCAACCGGTGGTCATGCTGTATTTGTTGATGCTAAATTATTATTACCGCATATTCCAGGGGAACAATTCCCAGCTCATGCACTGAATAATGAATTATATCTGGAGGCGGGAATAAGAAGTGTGGAAATTGGTTCTTTGTTATTGGGTCGTGATCCAACAACTGGAAAACAGAAACCATCACCAATGGAACTTTTGCGATTAACGATTCCTCGTCGCGTCTATACTAATGATCATATGGATTATGTTGTAGAAGCTTTTATTTCCTTGAAGGAGCGAATTCCTCAGATTAAAGGATTAACGTTTACTTATGAGCCATCCGTATTACGGCATTTCGTTGCAAGATTAAAACCAATTAAATAATAAAAATCGGGATGCTTCTTGTTTAAGGGCATCCTCCATTATACTTCCTATCATATAAAGCCACGCTAGGGTAACATATATGGCTACTTTGCCGATAAAAAAATCGTCTCCATCTCTATTTGGCGGCGCCATGATCATTGGTGGAACGATTATTGGTGCGGGCATGTTTTCTTTACCGGTTGTCATGTCAGGAGCATGGTTTTACTGGTCAATTGCCACTTTGATTTTTACCTGGTTTTGCATGTTGCACTCAGGATTAATGATATTGGAAGCCAATCTTAATTATCGAATTGGCTCAAGTTTCAGTACTATAACAAAAGATCTATTAGGCAATGGTTGGAATATCATTAATGGTATTACCCTTGCTTTTGTTTTATATATACTGACTTACGCTTATATTTCCGCGAGCGGATCGATTATTCAACATGCTATGCGAGAAGTATCGATAGATTTTTCACCTGGGCTTGCTGGTTTTTTATTTTCCCTTGTTGTTGCATTTATTGTCTGGTTAAGTACTAAAACTGTCAGTCGGATAACATCGATTATTCTTGGTGCTAAGGTATTAACTTTCTTTATGACGTTTGGCGGTTTGGTTTATAACGTTAAACCGGCGGTATTATTTAATACAATTGAAGTAAATCCGACTTACTGGCCTTATGTATTAATGACTTTACCTTTCTGTCTGGCCTCCTTTGGATATCATGGCAATGTTCCTAGCCTGATGAAGTATTATGGAAAAGAGCCAGAAAAAATAAAGAGATGCCTGTTTATTGGGACATCAATGGCCTTGGTGCTTTATTTGATCTGGTTGATTGGAACAATGGGAAATATTTCCCGGCTTGATTTTGCCGAAATCATAGCAAAGGGGGGCAATATTGATGTTTTAGTTCAATCATTAAGTGGAGGATTGAACAGTTCTGCTCTGGGCTTATTATTGACTCTCTTTTCTAACTTTGCGGTTGCCAGCTCATTCCTTGGTGTCACGCTTGGGTTGTTTGATTACCTAGCTGATCTGCTTAAGTTTGACGATACCAAGCTAGGGCGCTTTAAAACGGTATTAGTGACATTTCTTCCGCCAATGGTTGGTGGAATGATTTATCCGAATGGTTTTATTTATGCGATTGGTTTTGCTGGCCTTGCTGCAACCGTTTGGGCTGCTATCGTTCCCGCATTACTTGCCAGAGCATCCCGTAAACGATTTGGTAGCCCTATGTATCGAGTGTGGGGAGGCAATGTGATGATCGGCTTAATTTTGCTGTTTGGCGTACTAAATGCTGCTGCTCATATCTTATCAAATTTTAACCTATTGCCTGTTTATTCATAAAAAAACTCCTGCGGTGGGGGGCCGCAGGAGCCTGGTGTTGACGGAAATAAGCTCCGAAAGGGAGAAAACAAAGCCGGTATGTTTATGTTTTAATTTAGTTTGTTAACTCCTAACATCTTACAGCAGGGTTATTAACAGGAAGTTCTTATGGCTTCCCTTTAGAACACGAATAATAAACTGCTTTAATTTATTTTAGTACAACGTCCTGACAGACACGTCGTAAGTTCATCACTGATAGAACAATAGCATTAGAATGCCCTCTTTTGGCAACTTTTTGCCTAGTCATTAATTAGTTGTATATAATCTTTCAGTGTCAGTGTTGTTTTTGCAACGGTATTACCGCTGGTGCTAAACCATCATTTGCCGGTATTCGTTAATCACTTGTTGGCAAAAATCAGGTGAATTCACATGATGAGGGCTTTTAATTAGTTGTCTATTTTCCGTTTCTATCAATGTAGCTGCAAAATCTTGGATAAGTGATTGATTATTATCATGATTATAGAACGGCTCATCTTTAATATCCAGAGCGGAAAAACCACCTTCTGGAATAATAAATTTTACTTTTCCTTCGCACTGATTAAGTTTTTCAGCAATCCAGGTTTCCATTTGTCGGTTCTCTTCCAGTATGGTGCGCATTAATGTTACTTGCGAATTGTGACGGTAAAATTACCGGTGTAATCAGTGCGGTCCCGCAGGAGCCTCCCAGACCTAGAATTGCTAAAACATCAGTTTGTTTTGATAAAAAAAGATTGAAGGCGACTGATATTGCGGAAACGGCTTTCCCCTGATCACCACAAAAACAGCTTCTTTGCCTTGCGGGTGATGCTCTGCTACTGTTTGGACTGTGTAATATCCGCACCTCTTTACGGTGAGTCAGATTGAGTAGACAAATCCACAGTTCGAACGGCAAGGCCCGCTTTTTTGATCAGATCCCTGACGTAGAAAATTTCTGCGCGCTTGGTATCAAAAATAGTAGCGATATAAACATAGCCTTGGCTTTTTTTCATTATATACCCGTTATCTTTCAAGTTGCCTCTTTGTTGGCTGCACTCGTTCATCCCGGTCACATAGTTACCTATGCTCCCGGGGATCGCTCCCTTGCCGTCGCGATGCATCTTGAAATCCATAGGGTATAATTGTGAATACTTCCCTAGTGCTGACGACTCATTCATGGACAGATTATAGTCAAGATGAGACTTAAGTATCACTGTAGTATTACCAAATTGAGATTGTCATCCCATTTAATACATAAATAAAATGAATTAATTTGGTCGTTTTGTAGATGGTTGAGTAGAGTGATGATAGCGAAAATATTTTAACCATAAGTGTTAATGTTGCGATTTTTATGGTGAAGAGTTATGGCAATGATAGATTCGAAGACGAAAACTCATTTTACTGGTACTCGGAAAAAAACTTATACATTGCTAATCAATGCGGCATTGGAGCTTTTTGAACAGAGAGCGATACCTTCGGTTTCTGAATTGGCAATGCATGCTGGTGTTTCCAGGGCAACAGCATACCGCTATTTTCCGACACAAAGTGATTTAATTGATGCGATTGTTGGTGCCAGCCTTGGGCCGATCCTCACTTGGCAGCCTGCTAGTGAAAAGACCGAGGAGCGGATTGCTGAGTTGTTGGATTTTGCTTATCCTCGAATGTTTCAATACGAAGGCGCGTTGCGTGCTGCCCTGTTAGTTTCCTTGCAACAATGGGCTCAGGGATGTTTATCTGAGGGTAAGCAGGAAAAGAAACTGGTACGTGGGCATCGTAAAGATATCCTTGCCATGGTTGTTGAACCATTAAAAGGGCATTTTCCGCCGGATACTTTGGAAAATGTCATTCGATCTTTTTCCCTAATTTATGGCTCCGAGGTCTTTCTGGTGATGAAAGATATCTGGCAGATGGATAATGCGGAAATTATTGAGATCACTAAATGGATGGCAAAAGCGATAATTAATCAAGCGTACAGAGATTCTGAATTATAGGTATTGTTTATAGGTATTGTAGTAAGTCAATTTAGTCACAACCTTTACTATTGACGAATTTTTCTGGTGTGGATATTTTGTCTGATATTTTATATAACTTGCGGTTATTCCTATGAAAAATATTCCTGTTTATGATGATGTCATTGCTGCTGCCCGGCGAATAGAAGTTTGTGCTTACCGTACTCCGGTCCTGACTTCCCGCACTGCTGATGAAATGACAGAAGCCAAGTTATTTTTTAAATGTGAAAATTATCAGCGAATGGGAGCCTTTAAATTTCGTGGTGCTTTTAATGCGTTATCACAATTTAATGATGAACAGCGCCGCAATGGGGTTGTGACTTATTCATCGGGTAATCATGCTCAGGCGATTTCATTGGCGGCTCGTATACTGAATATTTCGGCGACAATCATCATGCCGTTCGATGCGCCAGTGGCTAAGGTAGCGGCGACCAGAGGTTATGGTGGTAAAATTGTTTTTTATGATCGTTATACGGACGATCGTGAACAAATTAGCCGTGAATTATCAGAAAAGCAGGGATTGACCTTAATTCCTCCTTATGATCATCCGCATATTATTGCCGGACAGGGAACTGCGGCAAAAGAGTTGTTTGAAGAGGTCGGTGAACTGAATGCGTTGTTTGTCTGTCTTGGTGGAGGAGGGCTGCTTTCAGGAAGTGCGCTTGCAGCTCGCCATTTCTCTCCTGGATGTAAAATTTATGGTGTAGAGCCGGAAACCGGTAATGACGCTCAGCAATCATTTCGTCAGGGCAAAATTATTCACATCGATACGCCTAAAACTATTGCTGATGGCGCACAAACTCAACATCTTGGGCAATATACTTTCGATATTATTCGGAAAAATGTTGATGATATTTTCACTGTTTCTGATGAAGAATTGGTGGATGCAATGCGTTTTTATACGGAAAGAATGAAAATGGTTGTCGAACCGACTGGCTGCTTGAGTTTTGCTGCTGCCCGCAAAATGTGTGAACTATTGCGAGGCCAGAGGGTAGGGATTATTGTCAGTGGCGGTAATGTGGATATCGAACGTTACTGCTCGTTGCTGGCAAAACAACCTCAGACGTAATAAGTCACGCAGAAGGGGTTCTTGATATTCGCAGAAATTATAATCTATGTTTTACAGTGTAATTATTGCCTTTTGTATTTGAATATTAATTATATGGCTAATATTATATATTACCCGTTACATGTTTTTTGTTAATATTTCCCTGTATTATATTTTCATTAATATATGTTATGCTTATCATATATATCCTAATTGATTATTAATCTATCAGGGTAAATTGAATAATATATATTTTTCATTCAACTTATGTCTAAGTTGGCAATAGAGCACAAATATAAATTATTCTAGTGATTACTTTCATATTATTGAATTAATATGATGGCGGCAGCTATTGTCTAATACGCTTCCTCTAATAACAAATTTTTTATGACGTCTAAAATAGGTGACTATATGATCACAGAAAATAGCATTATTAATGATTTTAACGGTAAAACGAAGACTCTTGGATGGGATATTGTTGCTGCCTATGATAGAACTAAAATAAATATGCTTTTTGAACAGCAATATGTGAGAAAAGTGAGTGAAGGTACACATTTTTCACCTATTTTTTGGGAAAGCGGAAATAAAAAGATAAAATTTGACAACTTGATATTGGGAGTGCCGTTAATTTCCTTTGAAAATTCATCAATTGAACGTTCTCAGGCAACGGTAAAATTAAATTTTATTTCTGGCACGATAATAGAACTTTATGATGATGGTAGAGTAAAGAATTATCAAAGAATTACGCCGAATAATGATTACCATATGACAATAACCGTAGACTTGATTGCGGCGACAGGTTCTGTTGGTAATGATGGAAAAGTTGTCGTGGAGTTTAAAACAGGAGCTTTGGGGGTAGTCAATGTTATTGACGATGCGCCAGCCGAAGTCAGGGAGTTTTTCCGTAATTGGCTCAAAGATAATGACGTAACTTATGAGTTAGGTATTTTAAAGCTGGATAATACGGCTGGACTGGTTCCAAAAATGTTTAAGATTAGAACTCAACCTGCACCCGGTGCTAATTTATATGGTTCTGATAATTATGGTCATGGGGCGGTGTTGTTATTTATTGCAACAAACTATAATCCTAACGGTGGGGTATTACCGACTAGCTCAAATAATTTCCCTTATTTGATACCGGATAATCGATCTGCGGTATTAATTATCAGTAATAAGATACTTTTTGAGAATATTCTTAAGCCTCAATATGAACATTTATTACCTAGCTCAACGGGTGTAAATTTAGAATTGGTCAAGATTGATAGCCAGAAAGATGACTCAGCCAAATATTTGAATATAACAAACGGATATTCTGAAAGTGACGAGCCTGTACAATATAAAAGAGGACATTATACAGTATGGACAGGATTGGTTGAATATAATGGTACCACTAGTATTTGGCCAGAAAAGGTAAAAATCCCTTATTCTGGAATGTATATTAAACCTGGAAAAGAAAAAATTATTTTTTCTGGAGTAGGTAATAATAGCCAGCCCTATCACTTTACTCAAAATGTCGGTGTTTTGGAAAATAGTCTAATAAGTGGTCATTATTCTAAACAAAAAATTGATTTCTATGTTGACGGTTCAATTGATATTACTCCTAAAGTTATCTCTAATGATGAAATTGAGTTGGAATCAAATTATGGAATGAGAACCGAATATGACAAACAAGGCTCATCTGGTTGGGGAGGGCTTATAGGCCCTGATTTTGAATCAGAGTTTATTGATAAAACAGCAGAAATTGTTAAAGGTGTTGTTGAAAATAAATTAACCAAAGTTGCAGAGGTTGAATTAGATAGCATTAGTCTATTTGCCGTTAATCACCTTTTATTCCCTGAAAGCAATTATCTTGAATTTGATAAAGTATATGTGCCTGGGGATATGGTGCTATTTGGTGATATTTCTCCAACATCAACCGCTTTTAAAATCAATGATCTTCAATTAACTATGCCAGTGAAAACTAAGCATAAATTTACAACTAATACCAATGCAACGGTAAATTGGTCTATTACTCCAGCAGAATTGGGGAGTATTAATGCAAATACAGGAGATTACATGGCACCGACTAAGATAAAAGGGAATAGTCAAATTGTGACAATTACTGCGACAGACTCAAGCACAAATGCTAAAGCTTCAGCGGTTGTCACTCTGTTGCCTTCCTCAGTATCGATTAGCCCTTCTTTTGTTGTTATTAATGAAAATGATGTTAATAAGAATGTCAATTTTACTGTTTATGGCAATAAGAAAGTGAATTGGAGTGTGGAAACGGGTACTGGTTATGGTGGTGTTGATGCGAATGGCAAATATACGCCTCCAGCCTCTTTTCCGGCCGGATATAATATGGTTACGGTGACGGCTGTTGCTGATAATGGTGATTTAGATAAAGTTAATATTCTGCTTATTAGTAAAAGTACTATAGCAGAATTCAAGATTGATCCGAGTTATAGTAAAGAGTTATTAACACCCGATGAAGTAACGAAATTCTCTTCTATGGGTAATGATTTGACTTCTCCAAGTGAATGGAGCCTTATGCCTGCAAGAGGAAATATTAAGGTAGGTGAGCCAGAAGTTATAAAAGATGAGTTTGGTAATGACATCGAAAAGTATACTGCAACTTATACTGCACCAAGTGATATTACTTGTTCAGAAATTGTTTTACTCAGAGTGACACATAAAAATAAACCCAATCGTGCGGGATATGCTTTGATTACACTTGAGCCGAAAATCAGTTAATAGTTAACGACTTTTAATAACCACCAGATGATGCAATAAATTTCTTATTATTTATTGCATCTCTGTTCTCTAATCTATTATTTTTTAGAAAAAAACATCCATCCTATATATTTCCGATGAATAAAGGCGATCCTATGAATAATGATATCAGCCCGTTGCTAAAGAAATTAGGTAATAAATATAACTTTACCGATAAGATAATTGAATCAGATTGTAAATCTATTTTTGATATTATAAGAATACCCCGTAATCTATTTTTAGATAAGTATAATTCAAATCATCAGGCAGAAGATATTTATGATACAGCAAACAGCTATGCTATACAAATAGCGCGTAAATTTCGCCAGCAGCATTACACTCATAATACATATGCCAGGAGTTATTCTTCTCTTTCATTAAAAGAAGGTCCCCAATATCAATCCTTATTTCAAGATAATTGGCAGCAATACTGTCCAAATGGCGCACCGGAAGCAAATAATTCACCGGTTGCTTATTTAGCAGAGATTTATAAATTAGCGATGGATATTGAATACAATGCGGGTGCTGAGGCCATTAAAATAGATGAGCGCCGCTCTGATTTAGCGCATTTAATGCTGGATGAAGTGAGTATTAATCAAGAGATTTCAACACTGTCATTGGTTAATGCTATGCTAAATCAACGTTTGGAAGTTATGCTAAGACAACAAGGAAAGACCAATTTATCCAGTTATGATCTTTTGGCTAATGTACGTTATCCATTTCAACTTCCTTATGATTATGCACAAAACCAAATTAATCTAACATTTGATAATAAAAAACTTTTTTGTTTGGAAATGGTGCAACAGACAGATAAGAGTTATCCTTATTTTCTTAAATCCAATCTGAATACTGCTAATGGAGAATTTGTGGCACCTTTAACAAATCAGTTAGGAATTTCTCAGCAAAAAATAATTAATGAGCCATTGAATCCCTCTAATAGCCAATTCTATCAGGATAATTACGGTGTTAATAATGCAGAGCTACTTGAGTTGTTATCAACTTTTATTACACAAACAGCTCTCTCTGTCGCGGAGGTTGAGCAATTATTATGTATAAAAGGAATATCGACAAATAAAGAGGCTGCATTAGAGCAAAATAATGTGAGACTATCTCAAAATGTGCTTAATTTAGGTATACCTGCGGCTCCTTATCGTTATGGTGCCGTTTTTATTAATGGGCCGAATGCAAAAGAGAGTGATTTCCTACATTTGTATCGTGAGTTTGCCTCAAGTGGTAATTTACCACAAGCGGTAAATAAATTATCAGGTGTGAATCATGAACGCTTTGATAGGTTAAATCGCATGATACGATTGTGGAAATGGATTAAATTGCCGGTAGATAAAATTGATTTATTGGTAACTGCAACGATGCGGGCAGAAGGGGATGCAAATAAACAATTACAGATGAATGATAATACCTTACGTATGTTAGGTGTTTTTCATCATTGGAGTAAAAAATATCATATTTCACCTGATGATTTTGCTGCGTTGATATATCAAATTACGCCCTTTTCGATAGGTACAGCGATTCCTTTTTTTGATCAGATATTCAATTTATCTTCGCTATTTGATGCACCATTGGTGATAGATGATTGTGAGTTTTATTCAGAGAAAAAACAGGATGATACTATCATTAGTAAGTTGTGTGCTGGATTGAAAATTAAAGCGAAAGATTTTTCTTTATTAGCACCATTAGTTGCTGAATCGATGGATAAAAAGAGTTTAACATGTTCACTTTCTGTTGTTTCTGCGTTTTATCGTATTGTGCAACTGTCGAGAATTTTGGGGTTAACACCACAGGAAGGTGTAGTTCTTTTAACGTTGATAGGTGGAAATAAAGTATTAAAACAGGTCGCGGGTATGCCTTATTTATCGCAATCAGGAAATAATAGGCAAACAGATATTCTGGATATTATGATTGCAATGGATCAAACTACAGAATGGTTGAGAATAAATAAATTATCTGTTGGTACTCTTCAACTATTCTTATTACCAGCTAATGAAGTTGTTATGACAGGAAATGCGGCGCAAGTGGCTTTTATTAATCAAGTTGGATTGCATCGTAATTCAGAGAGTTTAACCCTGGAAAGTTTATCATCAAATATCGTACCAGCATTAGATAATAATGGTGATTTGATTGATTGGTTAACTCCACGTCAAATTGTTTTAAATGCAGTATCTCATCAAAAATATGGTTTAGTTAAGCCTGATGTTAATATTACTGATGAAATTAATAAAGCGATAAAAAGTATATTACTTGATGAGAAAGTCAAAGTATCTATTACTGAACAATGGTCTGCAATTATTACTCAAGCTCAATCTGCACAAAATGCAATATCGGCCAGTATGTTAGTAAATGCATTTCAGTTATCACAACCGTTTCCTTTATTTATTTTAAATTGGATTGGCTCAAGTAGCTACGATTTTTTATTGAAATCATTTGAACTGTTTGATAAGAAAAATTTACAACCAGAGATGATCGGTCAGGATTATTTGATACTGATGTATGATTTATCGCGATATATTTCAGTGATTAAGACTTTTCAACTGAGTACTGTGATGTTAAGTCATTTTTCTGAACATCCTGAATGGTTTGGCTGCCAGAGCACGCAACTTTCTTTATCGGTTATTTATTATTTCAGTCGCTATCGGGATTGGATGCAATTAGTTGCTTGTTTAAATAACGTGGAAGATAAAATATTTCGTTATTTACAGCTAGTTAATATGGATGGTCAAAATAACGATAAAGCTAATATAGTGAAGATATTAACTGAACTATTGTCATGGCAGAGTGATGAAGTGCTATTAGCTAATTCGTATATTATTGGCAAAGAAGATAATATAGCAAAAACGTTGGCCGAAATAGATATCATGATGAGACTTAAAGTTTGGTCTGAGGAAATGGCACTTTCCATGCGTTCATTGTTAGCGACAATAAATATTAATGCTCATTCCTCTTATGAGGATTATAAACAGGTTGGTACAGCGATAGTCGCAACTCTGTAAATATAATTGTCATGATGGAATAACAAATTTTTAATAGAGGTTCAGGATATGAAAAATATTGTTTCTAAAAAATTAGCTGAGAATGTTCGTGATGGATTGGTGAGTTATTACTTGGGGCATATTTCAAAAACAGCTAATGTACCTGATTTAAAAACGCCGGATGATTTGTATCAATATTTACTTATTGATAATCAGGTATCTAGTCAGGTTAATACCAGTGTCGTTGCTCAAGCGATTTCCAGTGTTCAGCAATATATTAATGGTATTATGCTTAATATGGAACCCGGGTATGATTATCAATATGAAAATAAAGTAGAAAAATGGAATAATGTTTTAAGCCAATATAATATTTGGGCGGGTTTTCAACAATTATGGAATTATCCAGAGAATTATATTAGCCCTATATTACGTCAAGGTAAAACAAGTGATTTTAAGGAGTTAGAGGATAATTTAAATAAAGGGAAATTGAGTGACGAGGTTGTTCAGGAAGCCATATTGAATTACTTGAATAAATTTGAAGAGATAAGTAACTTAGAGTTAATGAGTGGCTATATCAATACGACTAAAGAATTAGCCCCCGCTCAGGCTGAATATTATTTTATTGGTAAAATGAATATTACGCCAGGTCAATATTACTGGCGATCGCTGAATATGGCTAATCGAAATATGCAAGATATCATTAATCCTACCGCTTGGAAAGAGTGGGAGAAAATTGGCATTCCTGCTACTGGGGAAGTGATTAAGATCCGGCCAATTGTTATTGATGGTCGTCTTCATATCATTTGGTTAGCGCATGAAGCTAATAATAAAGAAGAAAATTATTATAGTATTAATTTGATATATCGAAAATTTAATGGTGAATGGAGTCTTCCAAATAAATTACGCACTTTTACTGGTGATAAGATTAAAGTTAATAGTGGTTTTGAACTAATTGCATTAATGGATTTGCGAGCTGAGCCTGTATTAGTTATTTCTGCTATTTATAAAACGGAAAAATTAAATAATAATATATCAGAAGAAGATTATCATCCATACTCTTGTAATTTACTATTTAATGAAGTTCCTGTGCCTAAGGTTGGTAAGCAGCCATTAGATATTTATATTTATCAACAGATTAAATCTAATCCTACGGAAGATCTTGCACAATCAAATATGTTGTCAGCCTATTTTGGGGATGCATATAAATTAGTTGATAAGCCTGTTTATCTGGAGTCAAAAAGTTACCCTGGGCTTGCGACAGGGAAAATGACACTATTTGCTGAAATGGGTAGTAGAAAACTACGTCTCCGTGGTAATAATAGTTTGTCGATTGGGAAAGAGATTATTAAATCTGTAGCATGTGATATTGATCTTAAACGTAAAGCTAGTGGAGCAGGAAAGGTTAATATTTCACTCGCTGATGGCGCTAAAGAAAATAATGGAAAAATAGCAGTTTCTGTCTCGGTGACTATTAATGATAATGGTTATGCCGCAGGTGACTATTTTTATATTATGTTTAATTCCAGTCAAAGTGGTTATCCTGAGCTGAATGTTAATTTTTCTGAATGGGGAGAAAAGCAGGGTAACGCCTATCATTTTACCAAAGAAATGGAAGTACCACTGTTTGGACTAAAAGAAGCTAAAGCATTTAGTTCAGAACTCAATAAATATGGTGGTAAGCTTGTTGCTTCTGGCGATGGAACGCCAAAAGTAGATATTGATCAGTCAGATTATCGGGAGGCTGATTTCTGTTTATGGAATATTAACGGGGGAAGCGATATTCTGTTATATTCAGAACGCCAATTACTTAATGGAAAGAGTATTATTCCTACTGTAGAACTTGATCTCGATAAAATAAATGGTAAGGATTCGAGTGTATTTTTAAAATTAGGTTATAAGAAAGAGGGTGAAGATGCGGACTTAGGTTATAACTATTATGAAGTTAAACTAAATAAAACGCCTTATCCTAATTTACTGTTGGCCTATGATAAAAAAACGCAAGCGCAGTATCTGGATATTACTGAATTACAATTTAAATATCGATCTATTAGATTAAATACCCTATTTGGCAAGGAGCTTATTGCGCGGGCTAACCATTCTATTGCTGATGTACTGAGTTGGGAGGCTCAACATATTAATGAACCGCCTATCCTGGGGAGTAATGAAAATAATGATTCAGCGCTTAATGGAGCAAATAGTATTTATTTCTGGGAGCTTTTCTTCCATGTGCCTTATTTAGTTGCGTATCAACTCAATGCTTCACAACAATATCAGGATGCTCAAAACTGGTTGCATTATATTTTCAATCCAGGAGTAAAAAATAAGGCTAATGGTAGCCCAAACTATTGGAATTGCAGCCTGTTAGAGGTTTCCCAAGATAGCTCAGTACAACTAAAAGGATTACAAGATCCAGATGCGATAGCTTATGCAGATCCGGTACATTATAAGAAAGCCATATTTCAAATGTATGTGCAGAACTTAATTGATTTTGGTGATAGTTTTTATCGCTTTCTGACCAATGACGGATTGAATAATGCTAAATTACGCTATCTTCAAGCACAACAATTACTGGGTCACAGACCCGATTTTGATTTAGTCAGTCATTGGCTACCTGTTGAATTGGCAGATATTACCTCTTCAAAGAATAATAAATTACGCGAATTTGAGAGTAATATTGATCCAGACATATTAATTGATCTTCCAGCCACTAAAGTCGGTGCTCATACGGCGGTGGATAATGCTATTTTCCGACTGCCTTTGAACAATGATTTATTGTGGTATTGGGATATTTTATCCAGCAGATTTTATAATTTGCGTCACAACTTGACTTTAGATGGTAAACCTTTGTCGTTACCATTATATGCAACACCGGTTGATCCAAAAAATCTGCTTGCTTTACTAGCAAATGGTGGATCATTATTGGCAGCAGGTAGTACGGGTATTTTGAATATACCGCCTTATCGTTTCCGGGCATTATTACCCAGTGTTTATCATGCAGTAGATACATTAAGTCATTTTGGTGATTTACTCTTGAGTGCCCAAGAACGTAAAGATTGCGCGGAACAGGAAGAGTTGAATCAATTACATTTGAAAGATTTAGCTATTTTTGCTATTTCATTACAGAAAGATGCTGTCGCAGTTGCTGAAAAAGGGAAAGAGGCATTATTAAAAAGTCAGCAGACATTACAACAACGGATTGATCATTATCAGGCGCTTTATGATGAAAACATTTCTACAGATGAAACCAATGCTCTGAATTTACAAGGTACGGCAAAAATTATCTCTTCTGTTGAGGAAGGAATGTTAACTGCCGCCGGTGCCGCCTCGTTGATACCTAGCATTGCGGGAACGTCATTTGGCGGACAACGATGGCATATGCCGCTTGTTTGTTCTGCGGGTATTACACGTACTGCATCATTAATCATGCAAATGGCGAGTGATACATTGAGTGTTAAAGCGGGTTATAACCGGCGACGTGAGGAGTGGGAGATTCAATATAAACAGGCGGAAAGTGAGCTGGAAATGTTAAAAAAACAGCTTGAACAACAAGAGGCGCAAATCTCCGCCGCGAATACAACATTACAACAATCTCAGGCTCAATTGCAAAAAGAGCAGGATATGTATCAGTTTCTTACAGTGACCAGAGTAACGAAATCTTCTCTTTATCAATGGCTGAATGATCAGATGATGTCATTATATCGTCAGGCTTACGATGCAGTGCTTTCGCTATGTTTAAATGCACAAGCATGCTGGCAATATGAAATGGGGGATTTTGCCACACAATTCATTGTGCAAAATGGTTGGGATGATAACCATAATGGTTTATTGGTAGGTGAAAAGATTAAATTGAATCTACTGAAAATGGAGTCAGCTTATTTGAATCGTAATGAACGTCGTTTAGAGTTAACTAAAACAATCTCGTTAAAAAATCTATTATCTGGTACTAAAAAATGGGCAGAGATTCAATCTGAACTTAAAACCGGTGAAGGAATGACATTTATATTGAATGAAAAGTTATTTGATCAAGATTATGCCGGGCATTATTTACGCCAAATCACTTCTGTATCAGTCACGCTACCAACATTAATTGGTCCTTATCAGGATATTAAAGCGACCTTAACTCAAACGAAAAGTTATACGTTGAAAACGCCGGATATTAATGGTGTGAAATATTTACTGTCAAATAAGGAGGGCGATAATAAGCAAATTGTCACCAATTTGAGAGCGAGTCAACAAATCGCACTTTCATCAGGGATTAATGATAGTGGTACATTTAATCTTAATTTCGGTGATGATCGCTATTTACCTTTTGAAGGAACCGGGGCGGTTTCTGACTGGAAACTCACCTTCCCATCAGCGGCAACAGATAGTATACAGCGAGATGTTCTGGATAATTTGACCGATATTATTTTGCATGTACGTTATACTGCGAAAGATGGCGGTGAGGCATTTGCTGGTCAGGTAAGAGAGCTACTTAAATAATATGTTTATTTGTCGCTGTTTTTGTATTTAATATTTAATCAGGAATCTGGTAAATTTATTTCTATTATTTGCCAGGTTCTTGCTGTTTTAATTGGGGATTGAGATATGATGAACAGTACATTAAAAATTGCCGGCTATGTGGCTGTTGTCACTTTTGACCTAGAAATAGAGATGTTTCGCGGTGAGTTTGTCGGGTTAAGTGGTGGTGCTGACTTTTACGCTTATAACATTGGTGAGTTGAAGGAAGAGGGCGTTAAATCTCTGGTTATCTTCTTTGATGAGTGTAAAAAAGACGGCATAGAACCTTACAAGTAAAACTTTACAAATTGTATAGTGGCAAAGTTAGCACAGGTTTGTCACCAGAGCGTCACCGGGCGTTTGCTATTACTGCACAAGCATCAATCAATCTATCAATGAACTGCTTATTGCCTGAATGGGCAATTGGCGCATAGCTTCTTCAAGCGGAAGGATTATTGGTTTTTCACAATCAGCCCGCTACGGCATGGGAGCTGTCAGGTAAAAGTGAAATTCAGCGCATTAAGCACGGGATCTCACTTTTGCAAGGATTAAACGGCGGGTAACTCGGTTAAAGCGACTTCCGGCTCGCTTATCTCAATATGCCGAATATACAGACCTGCATGAGCCATCATTGCAATCAGTTTATCCACACTGAAAAGCTGTATTTTCCCTCTGGCAAGTTCTGAAACACGGGGTTGGGTAATCCCTAACATTCTGGCGGCTTCAGCCTGGGTAAATCCCCTTTTTGCTATCCATTCATTGAGCATATTCATTAGCTGCGCTCGGATCTTCATGTTTTCGGCTTGTTCCGGTGTATCACTGATCGCGTCCCATACGTTTTCAAAAGTCTGTATTTTCATAATTTCCGTTCCTGTATAAGTGCTTTAAAGCGTTTTCTGGCAAGCTCCACATCCTGCTTACTGGTCGCCTGTGTTTTCTTTTGAAAGCAGTGCAGTACATAAACAGCTTCTTCAAATCTAGCGATATACATCGCCCGATAAATACCGCTTTCGTCCCTTACACGAATTTCGCGAACGCCAGTTCCTACAATAGTTAATGGCTTCCAGTCATCTGGCTCCAGCCCCTGTTGCACCGATCAAGCTGAAACCCAATGTTCTGTCTGGCGTCTTCGGGAAAAGACCGTAAATCGTCAAGGCTGCTATCGATAAAACTAAGATGTTTCCGCATTTGATATCCATTATACTAAATTTTGTATATCCAATCATACGTTTTTTTGTATATAAGGCTAGGATAATCTTAAAAATAAAAAATGAGGGCGTTGATTTGGTCATTGAAAAACATTCTTGAGGGTTACAGGCCGCCAACTGGCGGCCTCTTGATCGGAAAGTCAGGATTTTTTGCAATCAAATTAACGGCTGCTTTGCTCTGCCAAAATAAACATCCCAAACGGATGAATTTCCAGATAGTAATTATCGCCGACATTGGGTTGCAATTGGGTGGCGTTAATCTGTAATAACAGCGTTTGCCCTTGCCAATCTACGGTGACTTCATATTGTGGCCCCATGTAAGCCACATGGCTGATGGTGCAGCGTTGGCTGATATTTCCATCCCGGTTCAGGGTAATGGCTTCCGGTCTGACGCCTACCGTTACCGATTGTCGGTTGGTGGTAAAGTTTGCTGGTCGTGGCAGGCGATATTGGAAAATCTCGACATAATCAGCACCTAAAGTCGCCGGGAAGATATTGGCATCTCCCATAAAACTTGCCATAAACTCAGATGCTGGCTGGCGATAGAGTGTTTGTGGCGTGCCAATTTGCATGATTTTACCTTTATTCATCACCAGCACCGCATCGGAAACGGCAAATGCTTCACTTTGATCATGAGTAACGTATAGCGAGGTGATATTAAATTGCTGCTGTAATTCGCGGATTTTCTCGCGCATACTGCGGCGCAGATTAGCATCAAGGTTACTCAGCGGTTCATCGAAAAGTAACACTTTAGGTTTGAGGATCAGTGCGCGAGCGAGAGCAACACGCTGTTGCTGCCCGCCAGAGATTTGGTCTACGTAACGATCGTCAAAGCCGCCTAAGTCCACCAGCTCCAGTGCCTCTTTAACCCGTTCGCGTATCTCCGCTTTAGGCCGTCCTAACATTTTCAGCCCGTAGCCAATATTTTCCCCCAGTGACATATGCGGGAATAGGGCATAGGACTGAAATACCATACAGATGTCCCGTTGCTGAATAGAGCGATCTGTAACGTCTTCACCGTCAATGAAAATCTTACCTTCACTAGGTTTCTCCAACCCGGCGACCAGACGCAATACGGTGGTTTTACCGCAGCCGGATGGCCCTAGCAGCGTGACCATATGTCCCTGCGGAATAGATAGTTCCAGATTATCGATCACGGTGTTGCTACCGAACCGTTTGGTTACATTTTTCAGTTCGACAAAATTTTGTTGTGTCATATCGTCACTCCGTGATTACTGTGCATTTTTGGCTTTGGAGCGAGAGATCCGCGCTTCGCCAATCAGATAGTCAAATAAGAAAATAATGGCCAGCATAACCACAATCAGGATCGAGCCATAAGCGATAGCAACCCCGTATTCACCATCTTCCACTCGATTCAGAATATAAGAGGTTGCTACGCGGGTGTCTGGTGTGACCAGGAAGACAATCGCGCTGACGGTGGTAATCGCACGAACAAAGCTGTAGATCAGTGCAGATAAAATCGCCGGACGCAGTAAGGGTAACAGTATATGGAAGATGGTTTTCATCGATCCAGCGCGCAGGCTGAGTGAAGCTTCATCCAGTGATTTATCAATTTGTCCAAGACCGGCAATGCCTGCTCGGATACCTACCGGCACGTTTCGCATGGTCATGGAGATAATGACGATGGCTGCGGTTCCGGTGAGATAAAAAGGTGAATCATTAAAGGCCAGAATGTAGGAAACTCCGGCGACGGTACCCGGTACGGCAAAGCATAGCATGGTGGTGAATTCGATGGTTTTTTTACCGCGAAATTCCTGGCGTACGACAATGTAAGCAATCAATAGACCGAGGATCGCGGTAATGGGGGCGGCGATACCGGCGTAGAGCAGGGTATCCAGTAATGATGGCCATGCGCCATCGTGCAGACCTTGACCGAACAGTTTGATGAAGTTATCTAAGGTCAGAGTGTAATCCACTCCCCAGTTGACGGTGAAACTGCCGTAGAAGATGCTGCCGTATAACAAAATGTTGAACACAACCCAGATAAATAGGATGACACAGACCCCCCAAACCAGCGAAGTTGGCAACGGTTGTACGTCACCACGGTAGGATTTGCCGGAAACCGTGACGTAGGAACGTTTACCAATCCACAGATATTGCACGCAGAAGACCAGTAATGAGAAAACCAGCAGTGAAGCGCCGAGAGTACTGGCGGCCTGATAGTCGAGTTGAGAACCGGTGATATAGAAATAGATCTGGGTCGCCAGTACGTCAAAGCTACCGCCCAGTACCAATGGGTTACTGAAATCTGCCAGAGACTGGATAATGACAATCAGGAAAGCGTTCGCCAGTGCCGGTTTTAACAGCGGAATAAAAACATTGAAGAATGTCTGATAGCGATTGGCTCGCAGAGTATAAGCAGCTTCTTCCAATGAGGGATGGATGGTTTTGATAGCGCCATCAAGGATCATAAATGCCATTGGCGTAAAGGCTAGAACTTGCGCCAGCCAGATGCCGGTAAAGCCATACAGCCAGTTGGTGTTGGTTAGGCCAAACCAGGTTGCCATAAATTCAGTGATATAACCGGAACGGCCCATCATTAGGGTGACGCCTAAACCAACCACAAACGGTGGCGTTACGATGGGTAAGATAGAGAATACCCGGCCAATAATGGCGGAACGGCGGGCGATTCTGGCGGTATAAATTGCCAGTACCAGCCCGAAGAAAGTGCAACCTATACCAACGGCTAGAGAGAGCAGAATGGAGTTGATGATAACCTGAATAATATGTGCCTGCCCCAGGATCGATATAAAAGCAAATGGGGCAAACTGACCGGCATCATCCGTAAACATCGGAATAAAGATGGCAATACTCGGATAAAGGATAAATATGCCGATTAGGGCAATAACCGCGACCAATGAGCCGATAACAAAACTGTCACCACCAAGCCATTCAAGGCGAGACAGAGCCAGAGTAATAATCGCGCCCAGTGAGATAAACAGGAAAATCGTCGAGTAGCCTAGCCCACGACCGATAATAGCTGCGCTAATAACCACAAATAGAGCGCATAATAAAGCATAACCAGCGTCAAAATAGTGGCGTCGATGTTGATTGCGGTTTGCTGGTGTCAGTGGGCGTAGTAGTAGCACTGAGGGTAACAGGAACCACAGTAAACTGATGTTTAATCTGTTCCAGCCATAGGCGGCAAGAAGTTCATCTTGAGTAGAGTCGAATAGGCCGTAGTCCAGGCTCCATGATGGCAAAAGCGCGAAGGCCAGCCACATTAGAGCAATCCACCAGAACACGGCATCCTGCTTCTGTCTGATAGGCAGGGTAAATGCGTGAGACATAATTTCCTTCCATTTTATTATTATTGTGAGATAGCTTCTTAAGGGCGGAGGTGATCCGCCCTTGACTGACTTTATTTAGCCATTTTCACTTCTGTCACCCATTTGGTAATTAACTCTTTGCGTACATCACTGGCGCCATATTTATCCATATCGTAATTAATCAGTTTCAGATCGGATAATTTAAGCGCCAAAGGAGAAGCTTTCGCCTTGGTATTGGTCAGGATCTGATAAGCTTTTCCTTTCTTCCAACTCAATTCCTGAGCTTCTTTGGATAACACCCAGTCAACAAACAGTTTGGCGTTGTCCATATTGCGGGCATTTTTGATGATACTTACGCCGCCGATTTCATAACCGGTACTTTCACATGGCGCGATAAGTTTTAGTGGGGCGCCATTTTCTACTTCCAATGAGTAATCATGCAGGAAACCGATACCAATCGCGGATTCGCCGCGAGCGGCATTTCGTGCTGGGGCAATACCGGATTTGGTGTACTGAGAAATGTTGACGTTTAGTTTTTTCAGGTAATCAAATGCCTGATCTTTGCCCCATAACTGAACAAAGGTTGCTAACGCGGTGTAAGCGGTGCCTGAACTTTGAGGATCGGCAATCTGAATTTCGCCTTTATATATCGGTTTGGTGAGATCTTTCCAGCAGGTTGGAATCGGCAGATTTTTCTCTTTTAGACGTTCAGTGTTGACGCCATAGCCGAGAATACCGACGTAAACGGCGGAGCTGTAGTTGCCTTTACGTTTAGCCGGGTCGCGGAACTGTGGCATGATTTGTGTCAGATTAGGGGATTTATAAGGTTCTAGTAGATCCATCTCTCCCGCTTGAGATTGCGGGTCCAGAGTCCCGCCGTACCAGATATCTGCTTGTGGATTGCGTTTTTCGGCTTCAATTTTTGCCAGAGTACTGCCTGAACCGTTACGGACAAAAGTGGTTTTTACATTATATTTTTCACCGAATGCTCTGGTTTCAGTTTCACACAAGGCGTTAGTCGCGCTGCAATAAACGATCAAACGTCCGGCGGCCTGAGCACTGTTGGTAAATGCAGCAACGGCCAGACCGGCTGCAATAAGTGTAGAGAGAGGTTTCAGTTTCATTATTTTGTCCTTAGTATTCAAAACTGCTTATTATTAGAAAGTAGCGAGGCTACCCTTGCCATATGTTCCCTTTTACCAACGTCTGCCATTAACAGTGGCATCAACAGCAAACCCATCATGGCGGCTGCGGCGGTGAGCAGGGCAAACATCCCTGACCAGCCATAGTGGGCAACCACCTGACTTAGTGGCCAGCCTGCGATTGCTGCGCCTAGGTAGGCGTACAATCCCAGATAACCCGTGACGGTGCCGGCAGCTTGTTTATGGCAATATTCCGTTGCTGCCAGCCCAATCAGCATTTGCGGGCCAAATACAAAAAAACCGATACTGAAAAAACAGACTGCCAACAGCGCATAGTGATGAATGGGAGTGAGCCACAATGCGGTGACAGTCACGAATAGCCCAAGAGCAAACAGGAGAATCATTGGGGCGCGTTGGCCGCGGAACAGTAAATCAGATCCCCAACCGGAAAACAGAGCGCCGGTTAAACCACCGAGTTCAAATAGCGAGAGCGTCGCATTGGCACTGAGCAGATTGGCGCCATGTGTTTCTGACAACCACAAGTTTCCCCAATCGTTAATCGCCATTCTGATGAGATAGACCAGAATGTAGGAGCATCCTAGCAACCAGATAGTTCTGTTAATTAAGATGGTATCCCGTAGTATCTGCATCATCGGCATGGGGTGCGATAGCTGTTCATGTCGAAGCTCCAGTGAATCCTGCCGCCACTGCCCCACACTGGGCAAACCGTGCTGTTGTGGGGTGCCACATAACTGATGGCAGAGCCAGATGCCTAATAAAATGCCAATAATTCCCGGCATCATCAGCGCTGTTTGCCAGCCGTAAGTTGTCGCCAGAAAAGCGGACAATATCGGGACGGTAATACCGACGATATTAATGGAGGTATTCCAGTATCCCCACCAGAAGCCGCGTTCATTGCGGGAGTACCAGTGTGTCAGCAATCTGGCGCAGGGGGGCCATCCCCAGCCCTGAAAGAAGCCGTTCAGTGTCCAGATGATCAGCAGTGCAGAAAATGATGAGCAGAAAGCAAAGATAATGTTTAACACACCTGTCATCACTAATCCGGCACCCATAAACCAGCGATAACCGGTGTGATCATGAAATACACCAGAAATAAATTTTGAGCTGCCGTAAGTCAGATAGAACAGAGTGGTTATCCAGCCGATATGCCCTTTATCCAATCCCAGTTCCAACTGCATAACCGGCATAACAAAGTTGAAGCTTTTTCGCGTCAGATAAAATGCGGCATAGCCAATGATCATGGAAATCAGCAAACGGCTGCGCCAGCGGTGATAGTGTTGTGAAATCTGTTTCTGGCTGGTGGTTTGCATACCCGGCTCCTCCATGAAAATGAAATATACCCGTTATCTTTCAAGTTGCCTCTTTGTTGGCGGCACTCACTCACCCCGGTCACATCGTTATCTATGCTCCCGGGGATTCGCTCCCTTGCCGTCGCGATCCATCTTGAAATCCATAGGGTATATAAAGAAAGGTTGATGAAAATGGATGGGATAAGGTTTTAGGAAACTAGGAATAATTCCTAGTTATGCCTGATTTTCATCGGAATTTGTGGGCAGCTTAACAATTATGCGTGTGCCGTTATCATTACTTAACTGCCAATCTCCACCTAACGCGCGGATACGTTCTTCAATACCTTGGAGGCCAAATCCACCTTTTCTTTTATCTTCTGTAATGCCGATGCCGTTATCACTGATTCTGAGTTCGATCACATCCCGGTGTTGCCGCAGGATGATAGCGATTCGAGTCGCTTTGGCATGTTTACTAACGTTGTTCAGTAACTCTTGAACCAGACGGTAAAGGGTAAAAACCACCGTTTCATTGGTTGGATTTTGAGGAAGCTGGTAGTCCAACCGACAATCAATATGTTGTTCTTTAAACGCAAATTCATGGATCAGATGGTGAAGCGCTTTTTCTAAGGACATCTCTTCCAAAACCGGTGGGCGCAATTGGCGTAATAATTGACGGGTGGATTGGTGGATCTGTTGGGCCAGGTTATTGATCTGTTCTGCGATCATTTCTGTTGCCGGGGTGATGGCTGTACGTTTTATCAGCGTTGCCTGAATTTGAATGGCAGTAATATTCTGACCAATTTCATCATGTAACTCGCGGGCAATACTTTTACGAATATCTTCTTCTGTGTGAACCAGCTTCTTCATCAGAGTATGGCGGGCGGTTAGTTCCTGCTCTAAGAGTTCATGGTAACGTTGTAAATTTTCAGCGAGCTGTTGTTGGCGGCTGATTGCTATCCCCAGACCTATGCCTAAGAGGGCCTGAATGGTCAGGAACATTTCCAGTTCGCCTAAATCGTTAAAAGCGCCACTGAATTGCCGAGCTGATGTGATCATTAGGCTCCCTAGTAAAGCCGCCAGTACGCCGCCTTGCCAGCCATAACGGTAGGCCATAAAGACATTAGGGATAAATATGAGAATCACCAAAAGGTTTTCAATTTCTGGTGACATAAAGATCTGGGCGCTTAATCCTAGCAAGCAGAATAGACAACACCACATCAACAAAGAAGGGCGTAACTGAGGATCAGGGTCACTCGGTTGCAGCATATTTTTTAGATGTTGCTGACGTAGATATTCATAGATCAGATAAACAAAAGGTGACAATAAAACTCCACCGGTTAACGAGGTGAGAAACAGGTGGCTGGTGCCGGCAGTCAGCGTAAATCCCAGACAAACAGCCTGCAATACGCTATTGGCGGCTACGCCAGCCAGCAGAATTGAGAGCCGTTGCCAATACAGGGGATAGCGCCACCAGAATTGTTGCACGATAAGGGTGGGTATTAGGCTGAGAAAGGGTGATAACAGAATGATATTGTGAGTAATAAGTTGTTCGCTGCCGAGCCATAGCAGGATAATAATCTCAGTGGCTAATAAGGTGGGCAAGTAACGACGTCCCAGTAGGATAAACAGCGCTAGCCGCAACCCTTGTGGCAGAAGTAGTGCAGCTTGTTGTCCATTGTCATTCAGGTAGAAGCTGATGGTCCACAGAGCAAGCCAGCTCAGCGAATAAAAAATCAGCAGAAAGAGTGATAACAGGCCAAATCGTGATCCTCTGTTCATGGATTCCCCATTGGAATCTGGTGTTGCAGAGCGTAATGAACCAGATCAATGGTGCTATCGCACTGGAGTTTGCTAAGAATATTGGCGCGGTGAACATGAACAGTTTTATGACTGAGATAGAGTTGTTCTGCGATAGTTTTAACATTAATACCATTGATCAGCAGATCAAATATTTCCCGTTCTCTGGGGGTTAGAATTTGCAGTGCTGTAACTTTCTGTGATGTTTGACGCAGTGCTTTTAGTGCATCGGCACACAAATAGCATCCCCCTTGATGTACGGAACGTACTGCCTGTACTAATTCTTCCGGGCCGCATCGTTTGGTGAGATAGCCGCAGGCGCCGGCATCCAATGCGCTTTGTACAAATGCGGTGGTGTCATAAATGCTGAGAATAATGGTACGAAAATCAGGCCGTTTTTGCCGTAACCGAGTGAGCAGGTGCAAACCACTTTCATCCGGTATCGCGATATCCATCACGGCAACATCAATCGGGTTTCTGAGTAAACCCAACCAGGCTTCTTTGGCATTGGCGTATTGCCCGGCGATTTCAAGATCATTTTCAAGCGTGAGTAATTGTGCAAAACCGGAACGGACGACTACGTGGTCGTCAATAAGTGCAACTCTAATCATAAGTTTTAGTTAATAGATAATGGTAAATACAATAACTTCCATGATGTGCAGGAAAGGCTGGTTATGCAAATTAATCAATTAAATCTGCAAGAAAGCTAACAAATTTAGCTATGAATTTATGAGCCACCTTTATGCTCTGAGTACTGGCGTGGCGAAAGCCAGAAAAATGGGGATTAGCAAAAACCGCCGTAAACCCTCGCATTGGGCTAGGATTTACGGGGCAATTGTTAAAAAAGCCTTTTTTATCTGTCAGTGTGGTTTTAAAAGCTGGATAAAGAGGCCAAGCGTACCCCGGAAAAAACAGGTAAAAACTTTAATCATCAAAAGTAAAAAGAATTGATTAAGGATTTTTAAAAGCGGGTAAAAAGTCCGATGTCATGCTGACATTGGAAGAGAAAACATCAGAAAAAACAGGTTCTAAATTGATTAAATAAGGTGAAAAAAAATAACAGCGTTAACCCAATAACAAGAATATACCCGTCATCTTTCAAGCTGCCTATCAGTTTAATGAAAACAAGGACGTTAAATACGATTCAGAAAATGTAAAAACCTTTATTAGATTTACCACAATTAAGTAATAAAAACCTTTCGTTACAATAGATTTACAATTAAAAATAAGCAACCCCTCAGAATGAAAACCGCTGTATAAGCTTATCATATTTTTAACATTACTTTTTTAACTTACATTTCCCTTTTACCGGTGATTAATCAACTAAGGATTAAAAAATAGGCACCACATTAGCCCGCTTTTTAAAAGGTACAGAGTGACTAAAAACAACCTATTCCGTGCTATTTTTAATCCACTTATCGGTAAATCGGTAATACTACACTCCACTTATTTTACATTTACCTAACCAGCTATGACTATTTAAAAAGACAAACAGAGAGGGATTAAACACTTCATTCAACAGACTGATTTAATCAAGAAAATTAAAGTTTTCAGTAGCGTGATTAATGACATTTAGTCGAAATTAACTAACCATTAACCGAAGGTTGAAAAGCAATAATCACGTAAAATAACATTAATAGAATAGATTGACATTAAAGTATTTTTTCACCATCGTTTTACGAAAAAATCAATAAAAATGCGATTAAAGAAGAGATAAAACGATTAATTTAGCTGGATTTAAGCGCTAAAAAAGGAGTTATCCTAAAAAAAACATTAATGGTATCTCTATACTAGAGAACTATTTATTAGTGATTTATAAAGAAAAAAATAAAAGGTGATTATTTATAAAAACCCGCAAAATTGCCAGTAAAACAATGTTAGTAAAACAGTATCAGTAAAAATAAATCGGATATGATTAACTAACTTTCCAAAATGGTGCTACACCTTATCTACTAACAACCCTATGCATAACAATGGGTTGAAGGAAACCATGTGTAACGGAATTATGAAACCTTATTTAACGTTCGTTTAAACGTAAAACCACGATATATCATAATGTTTAAATTTAGCAAAAAGCATATATCCAAAAGATAAAAAATGGTTAAAACCAGATACCGATTAAAACCAGAGGTAAAAAAATGACTTTTAATCACCGTTTAAAACCAGCCCTGGTTTTACGGGTATTTCAATTCAAGGCGTTAGCATTTAATAGTTATGACCGTACCTTTAATCGACAAGCGCCGGTCGGGCAACCACAATTAACCAAGTGTCCCTCCAGCGCGACAGGTATTCCTTGTATATTGAATAAGTTAGAACCTTCCGCAATCGCGCCGGTTTGTTTACAGACGGGACAAAACACCGGGTCACCTTTACAGGCAACCGATAGTTGTTGGTTTACCAAACCGGAACCATTTAAAACATCGCCTCCGGTCGTTGTGGTATCACCTTTCAGGATAATTTTTTTTCCTTCCACTACACTTCGCATCATTTACTCCGTTATATTTTCCGTTTCTCGTATTAAATGCCAGATGGTTGTGCCCGGTTCTGCCCCTTCAACATCAAAAGCCATCGCCCCCTGAGCAAAGAAGTACTGCTGACCCGGCAGGCTATCGGTTTGCCAGATCCCGCTGACCAGAGCAGGATGGTCACCTCTCATAGGGGTCACATTCAGCGGTCCACGGTCATAACGGGCATACCAGGCCAGGGTGGAAGTTGAATTAAAATGACCTTCACCATAGAAGTGCAATGAATGGCCTTCACGGGGAATGACCCGTATCGGACGTATCAATTGGTTAATAGCAAAATAACTCTCCGGGACACTGCCCGGTAGCGGCGTTAAATCCGGGTATTGACCGGCCCGGATCATCAGACCATTGGAGTAAGGCGTAATCACCACATCCGGGTAGAGGTGGCGGGCCAGCACATGACGTATCCAGAATTCCCCACCCAGTCGGTTTACAAATCGTTTGGACAGCAGGGTGATCCAGTTAATGCCACGGATAGAATGTCCATACTGTAATACCGCAGTATGAACCGCAGAATTGACTTGCAGGGAGGGATAACGTTGCGCTAGCTGGTATTCTAAGGGAAAGTAGTCATGGTAATCTCTGGGGATGACTAGGCCGTAGCCACAGTCCCCACTGTCCGGTTCGAGTTGTTCACACAGAAAATCCAGCCAGGCCATAAACTGGGTCATGCCCTCTTGCCCTTTTAGATAATCCCAAGGCAGTGTCAGGCTTAGGTAAGAGCTACCATCGTCACCATCAATTTCTCGGGAATCCAGATAACGCATCAGATAGCGAGGGGCTTCATAGAGATTTTTGGCGTCACTGACTACCCAACTAGAAAGCTGGTTTTTTTTCTGATTCAGAATGCCTTCTTCCACTTTGGTAATATTTTCCGGTGAATATTTTTTTAATCCCTTCAGTGAATGACGATGAAAACGCAGGTGGGTACCAAACTCTTCGCGAAAGCGCCGGTAGCAGGCCAGAATGCGCTGTTTTTTCTCCTGGGTGTAACCCTGTTTAAAAAACAGGGTAATCGAGAGACCCAGACGGGAAACAGTTAGACCATCACCATTAATAAAAAGAAAAGAGGTCAGTTGTGATCTCAACTGGGCAAAGTAATCTAAAGTTTCCATCATTTTCTCCGTGAATTATGAGGCGGCGGATAATCTATTATTCCCACATATTTGCCGCTTCCCGTATCAGATGCCATACAGTTGTGCCCGTCTCTGCACCTTCAACATCAAAAGCCATCGTCCCCTGAGCAAAGAAGTACTGCTTATCAGGCAAGCTATCGGTTTGCCAGATCCCGCTGACCAGTGCAGGATGGTCCCCTCTCATAGGGGTCACTTGTAGCGGGCCTCGGTCATAACGGGCATACCAGGCCAGGGTGGAAGTTGAATTAAAATGACCTTCACCATAGAAGTGCAATGAATGGCCTTCACGGGGAATGACCCGTATCGGACGTATCAATTGGTTAATAGCAAAATAACTCTCCGGGACACTGCCCGGTAGCGGTGTTAAGTCCGGGTATTGACCGGCCCGGATCATCAGACCATTGGAGTAAGGCGTAATCACCACATCCGGGTAGAGGTGGCGGGCCAGCACATGACGTATCCAGAATTCCCCCCCTAACCGTTCTACAAAGCGTTTGGACAGCAAGGTGATCCAGTTTATGCCACGGATGGAGTGTCCATATTGTAACTTTGCTGTATGAACCGCAGAATTAACCTGCAATGCAGGGTAACGTTGCGCTAGCTGGTATTCTAAGGGAAAGTAGTCATGGTAATCTCTGGGCAGCACCAGACAATAACCGCAGTCCCCACTGTCCGGTTCGAGTTGTTCACACAGAAAGTCCAGCCAGGCCATAAATCGGGCCATGCCCTCTTGTTCTTTCAAATAATCCCAGGGCAGCACCAAACTCAGGTAGGAACTACCATCGTCACCATCAATTTCTCGGGAATCCAGGTAATGCATCAGATAGCGGGGAGCTTCATAGATATTTTTGGCGTCACTGATATCCCAGGTAGAAAGCTGGTTTTTTTTCTGATTCAGAATGCCTTCTTCCACTTTGGTAATATTTTCCGGTGAATATTTTTTTAATCCCTTCAGTGAATGACGATGAAAACGCAGGTAAGGGCCAAACTCTTCGTGAAAGCGCCGGTAGCAGGCCAGAATGCGTTGTTTTTTCTCCTGGGTGTAGCCTTGTTTAAAAAACAGGGTAATAGATATCCCAAGACGAGAAACAGTCAGCCCATCGCCATTGAGGAAGGTAAACGCGGTCAGTTGTGATTTCAACTGGGCAAAGTAATCTGAAGTATCCATATTCTCTCCGTTAATTATGAAACAGTGGCGAATGTCACACTCGCCAGTATTGCCAGGACGGCGGCTAACGCGGCGGTACTGGCTGCTACTGCGGCAGCTAAAATTTCCACCAGTGCAATCAGTGCAGCAGCGACGGCAAGGGTGACCAGGACAACAACGGCAACACCGGCAATAATCACCACCATTTCCAGCATGCCTTCACCCACCTCTTTTAATATCTGCATCCAGCTAATGTTTTTTAGCTCTTCCAGGGTGATATCTGAACCCTGTTGCACAATCTGCCACCGGGCTTTTATCTCACTCTCCGTCCAGGTCACGATTTTCCCCGTTTGTTCATTAACCCAGGAAAAAGCGTAGCTGACCTGATGGCTTATCGGGTCAATAACCTCGTTACACACCCACTTGCCGGCTTGATTGAACCAGATACCAAACTGGGCAAGGAGCTCCCGGGTACTGTCGCGGACATAACTCAACCCATCTTCGGCCAGACCCGCCACCTCCTGCCCGAGGACAACCCAGTCTTCATAGCTGGGTAAAAACGACCAGCGGGAAGTGCTGAGAAGCGGTGGATTTTTTGTCAGGGGTTGCGGAATGGTCCCCGGTACACCCTCTACGGGAGGGGTGGGTAAAGCTTCGTCATCAGGCGGCGAACCCGGCGGTAGAGGGGCTAGTGGGATGGGATTTTTATAGTGTTGGGAACCGGGTTGATAATGTTTTCGCCACGCTTCATCATACTGTTTTTGCTCCTCAGTGCGATTATCTATGACGCGCAATACACCAAAACGTTTTTCTGTCGCAATTAGCATATAATCCAATTCCTGATCTCTACTTAGATCATCCCCCGGAAATTTCACCTCAATCAACATTTTCAGATTATCGAGGTGCACAGAACCATCGAAGTAGGTGGCATTTCTGCCCGGCCAGCGAAGAGCCTCATCTCTAACCAGAATAATATCGGGCCGACGGATACTAACAACACCAAATTTCTCCGCGTCTTCAGCAGAAGGTCGGGCAAACGGATTACTGGACTGCGGCAAATTACCACCATAACGCTGTTTAGAGTCTTGGCTAGTCGCCAGCATGGGTAAGGGGACATCTTGCTCTCCTCTGATAGCAAACACCACTTCCGCTTTATAGGGCCACAGGAAGTCATGTTTAAGTTCCTCAACCTTAATCAACCCACTCATAATGACTTGATTAAGAAAGCGAATAGCCCCCAGTTTGGTGATAATCATTGCCGGCAGGCGCAGGGCATATTCGGCTTTTCTCGCCAGATAACAGGGATCTTCATCAGCAGGAAAGACACCTATTTCCATCGTACAGGTGATTGATGTGACAGCCGGGCACATCTTGCCGTTGTTGGATATTGCCATACTTATTCCTCCGTAAATTCCATAACATGCTCTACCGGTGTGTTATCACTGGCCTGATATAAGGTTTGCTTCGGTTTAGGTGGGTTTTCTGGTGAACTCAGTTGCAGATTTTCTTCTGCCGCACTCTGTACGGTCATCGTTCTGCCCAACGCGTCAGTTTTACCCGGGATGACCTGACCATCGCCAGTGGTAATGGTGTAGGGGACATCCACCAACGGCTTATCGCTTTGCTCGCTGAGCAGGGTATAGCGGGCAGAGTAGTCAAACAGCGCACCGGCGGATTTCTTGCCGGTGATATGGTCGGTCATAGTGATGCTGACGCCTTCAATACGGATATTGCCCATTGGGTCAATAACTATCTGCCCGCCTGCGTTCCCAATGGTGATTTGTCCGCTTTCAGAGTGCACCGTGATATGTTTACCCACAGTGATTTGCTGGTTATCGGTGATGTTCAGTTGATGACTTTTACCAATAGAAAGGGCTTGCTGACCTTTAACGGTCACCGTTTGATTTTGACCGACTTCAAGCGTTTGAAAGCCCTGCACGGCTTCATCATCATCGTTTTTAATTATCGCCGTGCGGTTATGCGCCACTTCTGTTTTCTGGTCATTACCTGTCTGCGTGGTGTTATCCCAGAGAATC